>CAMWUH010000099.1 GCA_947177325.1 uncultured Bacteroidales bacterium | reverse complement strand
CGATATAGTAGTCAACGGTTTCAGCAGCAGGTTCCCAATTGGCGGTGTAGGTGGTGGATGTGATGTTTGAAGCGGGGAGGGCGGTAACGGCAGTGAGTGTGGGCGCTTCGGCTGCTTCTCCAATGAGCTGAACGCCTATCGACCCCACCAATCCACCGTCAGAGATGGATATTTTGGCAGTGTGGTTGCCAACGGCAGTGGGAGTGTAAGTTACCTGCATCGCAAATCCTTCGCCGGTGTTGACAGCCGAAGCTGAAATGGAGCCGGTTGGTATGCTGAACATTTTGCGGTCAGTGCCGAAGAGGTCAACCGAGAGCGATCCTCTGAGGTTTTCACCCTTGAAATAGAGGATTGAGGTGGCCGACTTGCCTAATGCCACTTTACCAAAGTCAAGCGCCATATCTTGCACGGGCGATGTCAGCACCGGGTCGCCGGTAACACCACCCTCGTCGGCATAAAACTTTATCCCCATCTTGTCGCCCCAGATGTATTGGGCTAACTCCGGATAGTCAATAAACGGATTGCGATTGTTTTGGATGCGGTAGACAGCCTCGTTGCGGTCAAGCTCTTTTTGCGACACCGGGTCTTGCTCGTGCCATTTCAGCAACAAATCGATGGCCCAAGGTTTGAGCGTAGGGTAGTCGTTCTGCTGAAGCATATACATATATTTTGAGTCCCAGGTCAATGACTGATAGGTGGTTACCATGTAGAAATAGGTGCGGGCGAAGTCTCCTTTGTATTCATCAGCCGGCTCAAACACTTTAGCCGCTCCTCCTCCTTGCCCTGTTTTGGCAAAACCCACGAGCACCACATCATTGTCAAAGGTTCCCGACGGCAACGGCGTAATTACCTCGCCGAGAGGGTAGTTGCTCTTGGCTTGGTTAGCCTTCGCTTCGGCCGGGTAGAGGTGATTGAGGTCGGTATAGGCAGGCACATTAGTCAGTCCGCCCCACCAGCTTTTGGGAAAGGCGTGTTCACGATTCATGTAAGTGCCGAAAGTGATGTAGCAGTCAACATTCATGTTGCTGTACATATCCCACCAATAGTTAGTGCCGGGGCGCAAGTCGGTTTGGCGAAACTGAGTGGGCAACCCTTGGTAATTGACTTCGGTGTGGTTATATAGCATTGAGGCCAAGGCCGACTTGATTTGTGCATCGGTCAAGCCATTGATTGAGTTATAATAATTGGCCGGAATTTCGGCTGAAACGACAGATGCCGAAAGAGCAGCTGCTGCGGCAATCAGCAAATTTTTTATCGAGAAGTTCATGATTGATTAAGGGTGTGATAAATAGCAGGCCCTCCGGTCACGGCAGGCCTTCCTTGCAAAGATATAAAATTACATTGCAAAATCCAAAACAACCTCAATTTTTGTACTCAACTCCCCGCCTGTAAACATCCTTTTCATATCTGTTTCTAACTTTCTCCGCTCAATAAGTAGTCCAAGCTTTATAAGACCGATAAGTCACATAATTCACATAATTCATATAAGTCATATTCGTTGTTGTCTTTCTCTCAATCCCGCCCGGGCACTCCCAACTGATTTGCAAAATCGCCTCCAAACACTTATCTTTGCCTCAAAAACGTGGGTTTTGCCAATTTCTGAACCCTCAAAAACGTGGGTTTTGTAAATTTCCAAACCCTCAAAAACGTGGGTTGAAATTTGCAAATTGCTGATAATATGAAGATTATAAAATGCCGATTTATACCCCCGAATTATTGCGTCAATTTGTTTGGCACAATATGGGTGCGCGACCCTCGCTGGATTTCCAATCAAGTGATAAATCACGAGCGAATCCACACGCGCCAGCAGCTCGAATTACTCTTCATCCCCTTTTATTTGCTCTACCTGCTGGAGTGGCTCATAAGGCTGCTGATTTACCGTAACTCTTATCGCGCTTACCGCAACCTCTCCATGGAGCGGGAGGCATACGCCAATCAGGCCAACTTCGCTTATCTCAGCTCGCGACGCCCCTACGCCTGGCTCCGCTACCTCCGCTACAAGAGGCTCTAATCACTATAGCATCCCCTGCTCGATGAGCGATGCTATGCGCTCTATCTCGCCATCATTTTGGTCGGTCGCGGGTTGGTATTTCCCTTTGAGATTGACGCCAAACAGTCGGCCAAAGCCTTGCCAGAATGTGGCGCGGGCCGGTCCGAGATAAGCCTTCAGGATGTCGTAGCCCGATTGGTCGGTTTCGCGGCGTATGAGCTTAACGAGCATTTTGGCTTGACCTTTGGTGAATTTTTTCAGTTGAGGCTTATATTGGTCAAACACATCCCCCTCCATTTGCCGCAGATAGCGGTCGCGCTCTTCCTGAGTGGGGAAGGTCTCAATGTATTCGTAGGTTTCGATGAGGGTTTCGCAAATGAGCTTGGCGTAAGGAAGGGCTTTGCGCACATCGCGCACGGTGCGCCAATAATGCTCCTCCTCTTTGGCGTTTTTAAAGCGCTTCTCCGGAAATACAGACACTTCACCGAGCACTATCATCATAACCGTGTCGCCATCGATAACGGTGTGATATTTCCCTTTATAGAAGCGCGGACGCATTTCAATGGAGTCGTTGCTGATCACTCTGACCCGTTGAGCCAACTCGGGCGCGCCCGCTGCTGTCAAGGCAGCGAGGAGCAGGCTGAGGAAAAGGAGTTGGCGACGCATAGGTTCACAATGTTAATGGCGTAGGGCAGGATATTTATTTATCGTTCGCGGCAGGCTGCTTTTTCGGCGGATAGTCGAGCGTATAGTGCAAGCCACGCGACTCTTTTCGCTCTTTAGCCTGACGCATAATCAGATAGCCCACGTTGATAATGTTGCGGAGCTCGCAGATTTCGCGCGACACTTTCGACTCTTTAAACAGTCGCTCGGTTTCTTCATACAGTATGTCGAGGCGGTTCCAGGCGCGGTCGAGTCGGAGGTTGGAGCGTACTATTCCAACGTATGTACCCATTATTTGGTTTACTTCGCGGAGGCTTTGGGTGATCAGCACCATCTCTTCGGGGTGGGAGGTGCCGGAGTCATCCCAGTCGGGCACGTCGTCGCGGTGTTGATAGTGGTCTACGTTGGCCACGGCGTGGCGCGCTGCTGCGTCGGCATAGACCACCGCTTCAATCAGCGAGTTTGAAGCCAGGCGGTTGCCACCGTGCAATCCCGTGCACGAACATTCGCCCACGGCGTAGAGGCGTTTGATTGAGGTTTCGGCGTTGGTGTCAACTTTGATGCCACCGCAGAGATAGTGCTCGGCCGGCGCCACCGGAATGTAGTCGCGCGTTATGTCTATGCCCAGTTCAAGGCATTTCTTGTAGATGTTGGGAAAGTGGTGGCGGGTTTCTTCCGGGTCTTTATGCGTAACGTCGAGGTAGACGTGGTCGTCGCCGTTGATTTTCATCTCTGAGTCGATGGCGCGGGCCACAATGTCGCGTGGGGCAAGCGACAGGCGTGGGTCGTAGCGGTGCATGAATTCCTCCCCTTTGAGGTTACGGAGCACAGCGCCGTAGCCGCGCATGGCCTCGGTGATGAGAAATGAGGGGCGGTCGCCCGGATGAAACAGTGCCGTTGGGTGAAACTGGATAAATTCCATGTCGGTCACGGTGCCTTTGGCGCGATAAACCATTGCAATACCGTCGCCGGTGGCAACGAGCGGGTTGGTGGTGGTTTGATAAACGGCCCCGACGCCGCCGGTGGCCATCACAGTGGTTTTGGCCAGGAAGGTATCGACTGAGCCGGTTGCTTCGTCAAGTATGTAGGCGCCGTAGCAGGTAATGTCGGGTGTCCGACGGGTCACGATTTTGCCCAAATGATGTTGGGTAATGATTTCTATGGCGAAATGATGCTCGAAAATGTCGATATCGGGGCATTTTCGGGCGGCCTCGATAAGGCTTTGTTGAATTTCGAAGCCGGTGTTGTCGGCATGGTGAAGGATGCGGAATTCGCAGTGCCCCCCCTCCCGGTGGAGGTCAAAGGTGCCGTCATCTTTTTTGTCGAAGTTGACTCCCCACTCTATGAGCTGCTTGATTTGCCCGGGCGCTTCGGTAACCACTTTTTCCACCGCAGCGGGGTCGCTGAGCCAGTCGCCGGCTATCATGGTGTCGTTGATATGTTTCTCGAAATTATCGAGTTCGAGATTGGTTACCGAGGCTACGCCCCCCTGGGCCAGAGCGGTGTTAGCTTCATCGAGGGTAGTCTTGCACACCAGCGCCACTCGGCTGTGGCGAGCTGCTTTCAGTGCGAAACTCAAGCCGGCTATGCCGCCCCCTATAACCAGAAAATCATATTTGCGTGTCATATCACAAAAACCTTTTTTTCAACGTTTATTTCTCTTTCAAGGCCGCCGATCAGTGGTGGCGCAACAGGCGCAGCGGTTTTTCGGCTACCATCACCACAGCGCCGAATCCAATGAGCATCAGCGCTCTGACAAGGTAGTTGACCATCGGGATATCGGTTGTCAGCACAATTGACAGAATCCATAGCCCCATGGCGAGCGCCGTGTAATGAAACAGCCGCTTAACGGGATAGTTGATCGGATAGTAATGTTGGCCGATGATGTATGACGTTACCATCATGACGCCGTAGCAGGTAAAAGCTCCCCATGCGCAGGCTATGTAGCCGTAGACCGGTACAAAAATTATGTTGATAGCCAGTGTGATGGCCAGACCCATGAGCGAGAACCATGTGCCCCAGATTGTACGGTCGGTTAGTTTGTACCATAGCGAGAGGTTGAAGAATATACCGAAAAACAGTTCGGCCATCATGATTATAGGCACCACCTTCAAGCCTTCGAAATAAGCCGGGGAGATGAAATATTTGAGTATGTCGAGATAAAACATCACTCCTAAGAATATCATAAGGGCCAGAATGATGAAATATTTGGTCGCGTCGGCATACGATTGCTTTTTCCCCTCTCCCTCGTCGCGGCTTCGGGCGAAGATAAAGGGCTCGAAGGCGTAGCGGAAAGCTTGCAGAAACATCACCATTATGATGGCTATCTTGTAGCAAGCGCCATATATACCCAGTTGGCGCGTTGCCTCCACATGGTCGTGAATAAGGATGGGGTAGAGAATCTTGTCGATAGTCTGGTTCATTATGCCGGCTACGCCGAGTATCAGCAGCGGGTAGGAATATTTAACCATCTCGCGCCATAGCGTTGAGTTGAAGCTATAGCGCATGCGCAGTTGCGGAATCAGCAGCACGAGCACTATGGCCGAGGCTATGAAGTTGCTCAGGAATATGTAGCCGATACCATACGTCGGGTTGTAAAACCAGCTGATCAGCTCGGGGTTGGATGCATAAATGCGTGGGCAGGCGATGAGGAAAAAGAGGTTAAGCCCTATGGTCAGAGCAATATTGGTCAGCTTGACGATGGCAAATCGGGCAGGCTTGCGCTTGTAGCGCAGATAAGCGAAGGGGATTGAGGTGATGGCATCGATGGCCACTGCCGAGGCCATAAGCCAGATGTAGGATGGATGAGTGCCGCAGTTGAGGGCGTCGGCAATCTTGGGGCAGAACACCAACACTCCAATTAAAAACCCTATCGACGAGCAGGCCACGGAGATAACCGTGGTCGAGTAAACCTGTATGGGGTCTTTCCAGCGGTCGTGGTTGGCAAAGCGGAAGAAGCCGGTTTCCATACCGTAGAGCAAGATGACCAGCACCACCGCCACGTAGGCGTAGATGTTGGTAACGATGCCATATTCTTCAGTGGGGAATATGCGTGTGTAGATAGGCACAAGCCCCCAGTTGAGTATTCGACCCACAATCGAGCTTACGCCATAGATTGCAGTGTCTTTCATCAGGCTTTTAATTCCTGCCATAATGATTGGTTTTGAGTAGGTGGTGAGAGGCTACATGAACAAGCCGCCGAGGTCGGAGTTGAGCTTGTGGCCCAGGTGCTTGTAGGCCAGGTCGGTTACTTCGCGTCCGCGGGGAGTGCGCTTGATAAAGCCCTCTTTGATAAGGAATGGCTCATAGACCTCCTCTATCGTGCCCGGGTCTTCCCCCAGGGCCGTTGCGATTGTGGTCAGCCCTACGGGCCCTCCCTTGAATTTGGTTATGATAGTGGTTAAAATTTTATTATCGGTTTCGTCAAGGCCGTAGCGGTCGATGTTGAGCGCTTCGAGCGAGTAGCGGGCAATTTCGGGGTCGATGACTCCCGAGCCTTTTACCTGGGCGAAGTCGCGAACACGGCGCAACAGTGCGTTGGCAATGCGGGGTGTGCCGCGTGAGCGCATCGCTATCTCGTGGGCGGCCTCGGGCTGGCAGTCTACTCCAAGCAGTTTGGCCGAGCGCAGAATGATGCGCTCCAACACCGGATGGTCGTAATATTCCAGGTGGCAGTTAATGCCGAAGCGGGCACGCAAAGGCGATGTCAGAAGGCCACTGCGGGTGGTGGCTCCGACCAGTGTGAAGGGCGACAGCGTCAGCTGCACGCTCCGAGCCCCCGGGCCTTTGTCTATCATGATGTCGATGCGATAATCCTCCATTGCCGAGTAGAGATATTCCTCAACTACGGGGCTCAGGCGGTGGATTTCGTCGATAAACAACACGTCGTTCTCCTCCAGCGAGGTCAGTATGCCGGCTAAGTCGCCCGGCTTGTCAAGCACCGGGCCCGAGGTAACTTTAAACCCTACGCCCAGCTCGTTGGCGATGATGGCCGATAAGGTGGTTTTCCCCAGCCCGGGAGGGCCGTGGAGCAACAGGTGGTCGAGCGCCTCGCCTCGCAAGCGGGCTGCCGCTACAAACACCTTCAGGTTTTCCACTATCTTCTCCTGACCGCTGAAGGCGTCAAACTGTGAGGGGCGCAACGCGCGCTCAAAGTCGCCGTCGCGCTCTGAAGATTGGTGGCGTATATCAAATTCGTCTGACATTGATTTTTTCTATGTCGAAGTGGCTGTTTGAGCTTTGAGGCTCTGCTCCGTAAACAGTGATTATTGATATTTGTCGCCGAAATGCATCTTGGCGTCGGCTACCATGTTTTTGATTGACTGCTCCTCTGATTTGGGGCAGATGAGCAACACGTCGTCAGCATCGGCAATGATGTAGTCATTCAAGCCTTCAACCACGATCAGTTTGTCGTTCTTAACTGCGAAGATGTTACCGCGCGAGTTGTAGGCCAGCACTTTACAGCGCTGCGTAACGTTAGCATCGCGGTTTTTGGGTGAGTTGTCGTAGAGGGCGCTCCAGGTGCCGAGGTCGTTCCAGCCGAAGCTGACGGTTTCGACATACACGTTTGAGGCTTTTTCCATCACGGCGAAGTCAATCGAAATGCTCAGGCAGCCTGCAAAATTTTGCTCGATAAAAGCGCGTTCGGCCGGAGTCGCCATCACGTCAAGGCCGCCGTCAAACACGGCTGCAATCTCCGGTGCGTGCG
>CAMWUH010000098.1 GCA_947177325.1 uncultured Bacteroidales bacterium | reverse complement strand
GTTGGCAGCTGCTTGGGCTTGGAACATTTCGCGCGGATGGAAGCCAAACATTCCGGCAAAGATAGAGTTGGGGAATGTGCGGCACTTGGTGTTAAATTCCTGCACGGCTTCGTTGTAGCGGATTCGCTCGGTAGCGATGCGGTTTTCGGTGCCTTCGAGTTGAGCTTGCAAATCAAGAAAGTTTTCGTTGGCTTTCAGGTCAGGATAAGCTTCGGTGACGGCGTTGACGTAAACACTCAGTTGGCGGTTAAGGTCGTCCTGAGCCTGCTGGTAGCGCTCAAGATTTTCGGGTGCCTGCTTGGCTGCATCGGCCTGAGCCTGAGCCTCGACAAGGGCGTTTTTAAGGCCTGCGCGGGCGTTGGTAACAGCCTGGAGGGTGTTAGCTTCGTGGGCGGCATAGCCCTGTACGGTGCGCACGAGGTTGGGAATAAGGTCAAGACGACGTTGGAGTTGAGTGCCGACGTTGCTCCATTGGGCATTAACTTGCTCATCGAGTTTAACGAGAGTGTTGTTGACTGAGCAGCCTTGGCCGAGGAGTATGATAACGAGAACACCAATGATGCCCAGAATTATCCAGCCTTTCGAAAATTTGAGTTTTTGAGTTTGTTGCATAGAGGAGAGTGATTAGGCGAGTTTGCGGAGAAGGGTGTTGATTGAAACTTCGTCGTGGATGAGACGATGGAGGTCGGCAATGTTTACGCGGGTTTGCTCCATGGTGTCGCGACGGCGGAGGGTAACGGTGTTGTCGTCCAGAGTCTGGTGGTCAACGGTGATGCAGAAGGGTGTGCCGATTGCGTCCTGGCGACGATAGCGTTTGCCGATAGAGTCTTTTTCGTCGTAGTGAGTAGCGAAGTCAAATTTGAGGTCATTTACGATTTCGCGAGCTTTTTCGGGCAGGCCGTCTTTACGCACCAGAGGCATTACTGCACATTTGACGGGAGCCAGCGGAGCGGGCAAGTTGAGCACAACGCGGGTTTCGCCGTTTTCGAGCTTTTGCTCCTGATAGCTTGAGCAGAGCACCGAGAGGAACATGCGGTCAACACCGATTGAGGTTTCGATAACGTAGGGCACGTAGTTTTCGCCCAATTCAGGATCAAAATATTTGATGTTTTTGCCTGAATATTTTTCGTGTTGCGAAAGGTCGAAGTTGGTGCGAGAGTGGATGCCTTCAACCTCTTTGAAGCCGAAAGGCATTTCAAATTCAATATCGGTGGCGGCGTTGGCGTAGTGAGCCAATTTGTCGTGGTCGTGGTAGCGATATTTTTCATCGCCAAGGCCGAGGGCTTTGTGCCAGCGCAGGCGAATTTCTTTCCAGCGTTTGAACCACTCGAGTTCAGAGCCGGGGCGCACGAAGAATTGCATCTCCATCTGCTCAAACTCGCGCATGCGGAAGATGAATTGGCGAGCTACAATTTCGTTGCGGAACGCTTTGCCGATTTGAGCAATACCGAAAGGAATTTTCATGCGGCCGGTTTTCTGCACGTTAAGGTAGTTGACAAAGATACCTTGAGCAGTTTCGGGACGGAGGTAAACGGTCATGGCGCCATCGGCGGTAGAGCCCATTTCGGTTTTGAACATGAGGTTAAACTGGCGCACGTCGGTCCAGTTGCGAGTGCCGCTGATGGGGTCAACGATTTCCTGGTCGATGATGATTTGGCGGAGCTCTTCGAGGTTGTTGTCGTTCATCGCTTTGGCGAAGCGCTCATGGAGTGCGTCGCGTTTTTGAGCGATTTCAACAACGCGGGGATTGGTTTGGCGGAACAAAGCTTCGTCAAACGATTCGCCGAAACGCTTGCGTGCTTTCGCTACCTCTTTTTCGATTTTTTCATCAAATTTGGCGAGCTCGTCTTCGATAAGCACGTCGGCGCGGTAGCGTTTTTTTGAGTCACGATTATCAATCAACGGGTCGTTGAAAGCATCGACGTGGCCTGAAGCTTTCCAGATAGTCGGGTGCATGAAGATGGCTGAGTCGATGCCTACGATGTTTTCGTGAAGCAGAGTCATGGCATCCCACCAGTAGCGTTTGATATTGTTTTTCAGCTCAACGCCGTTTTGTCCGTAGTCATAGACGGCTGAGAGGCCGTCGTAGATGTCGCTTGAGGGGAAGACAAAGCCATATTCTTTGGCGTGAGATACTATTTTTTTGAAAACATCGTCTTGTTGTGCCATAATAAATAGAAAAATTAAATTTGTTAGTGAATTAAACATTGAAGCGGAAGTGCATGATGTCGCCGTCTTGCACCACATATTCTTTACCTTCAATGCCCATTTTGCCGGCTTCTTTTACGGCAGTTTCGCCACCGAGGTTAACGTAATCATCATATTTAATTACTTCGGCACGAATGAAGCCTTTTTCAAAATCGGTGTGTATGATGCCGGCGCAGCGGGGGGCTTTAGAGCCGCGCATAAATGTCCAGGCTCTGACTTCATCAGATCCGGCGGTGAAGAATGTCTGCAGGTCGAGCAGATTATAAGCTGCGCGAATAAGTCGGGCAACGCCTGACTCTTCCAGGCCTATTTCCTGAAGGAACTCCTGACGTTCTTCCCAGGTGTCGAGCTCGGCGATGTCGCTTTCAGTAGCGGCTGCTACAATGAGCAGTTGGGCATCTTCATCCTTGATGGCTTCTCTAACGGCATCGACGTATTTGTTGCCGTTGACAGCCGAGGCGTCGTCAACGTTGCAGACGTAGAGCACCGGTTTGGCTGTCAAGAGAAACAGTTCGCGGGCAAATTTTTGCTCATCAGCGGTTTCAAACTTAACCGAGCGAGCGGGCAATCCTTTATCGAGCGCCTCTTTGTAGCGCTGAAGCACATCGGCTTGCAATCGGGCTGTTTTGTCGCCGCCGGTTTGAGCGGCTTTTATGGTTTTAGCCAAGCGACTTTCAACGGTTTCAAGGTCTTTGAGCTGAAGCTCATAGTCAATGATTTCTTTATCGCGCACGGGGTCGACCGATCCGTCAACGTGGGTAATGTTGTCGTCGTCAAAGCAGCGGAGCACGTGGATGATGGCATCCGTTTCGCGAATGTTGGCCAAGAATTTGTTGCCCAAGCCTTCGCCTTTGCTCGCGCCTTTAACGAGACCTGCAATATCAACGATTTCAACCGTTGCCGGCACTACGCTCTTCGGCTGACACATCTCAACCAGACGGGTCAAACGGTCGTCGGGTACGGTGATTACGCCAACATTGGGCTCAATGGTACAGAAGGGGAAGTTGGCCGATTGGGCCTTGGCGTTGGAAAGGCAATTGAAGAGGGTTGATTTTCCTACGTTAGGCAACCCTACGATTCCACATTGTAGTGACATTATTCAGTATTCGTTTTTTTATTCAAATATTTGAGTAACTGCTTGAAAGGAACGACAGTATTTACACGGTGACTTCTTAACGAAATCCGGTATACTCTCTGCGGTTGTAAATCGGTCAAAACCAAAATTTTCATCTCGCATACGGTGGAACTTCTTTTCACCAGTTACTTAAGAGCTACAAAGTTACGAAAAAAATATGATATAGCCCTAAGGGTGGAGGCAGAATTCAGCTAATGGCAGCTGAACGGAAGCTTTTATTTTGCTGATTGATCGCTATTGGTGTCAGTTGCCCGAGGGAGAGTGAATACAAATTCAAGGCCGTGGGGTTTGGCGTTGCGGACGGTGATTGAGCCTCCCATCGAGTTGATGGTCGACTTCACGATAGGCAATCCCAATCCGGTGCCGCCGGCTTTGCGAGAGCGCCCTTTATCGACGCGATAAAAACGTTCGAAGAGGTAGGGGATATGTTCCTCCTCAACGCCTGTACCGTCGTCGTAGAAGCAGAAGGTGTAGAATCGCTCGTTTTTGGTCAGCATCTTCACACCCATTTCAGTGCCCTTGGAGTAGTTGATGGCATTCTTGGCGAGGTTCATTATAGCGCCGGTGATCAGAGCGTTGTTGCCAACGATGAAGGTATCAGGCTCAATGTCGTTCCAGAATTCCATTTCTCCGGCTATGCCACTCTCTTCAATGTCGTGTTTGACACCCTCAATGAGCTGTTGAAAGTCGATTTTTTCGCGCGGAATCTTGGTAGATGCTTCATCGAGGCGCGTCATTGTCGACAAGTCGTTGAGCAAGTTGCAAAGGCGCTCGACGTGTTGCTGGGTTTTGAGCATGAAGTGGTGGCGCGAATCGTTGTCCATATCAGGGTTTTCAACGAGGGTGTCGACGTAGCCGCGAATAACGCCAACGGGAGTTTTAAGCTCGTGGGAGATATTGTTGGTCATTTGTCGCTTCATGTTGGAGCGCTCTTCGGTGGCTTTGAGCGCTACGGAATGTTCAAGCTCGCGGGCCTCGATAGCATCGTTGCGCTCGCGGTAAAGCTGAATGATTTTTCGTGAAATTTCGCCAAGCTCGTCGTTGCCGAATTTTGATTCAATTGAATCAATGTTAGGATTGCCATCGCCTGAGGCTTCCTCGGCAAAATCGCGCAGATAACTTACGTTGCGAGCCACGTGGTAAGTAGTGATATAAAGCACTATCGTGATTAACAGGCCGGATATCAGAATCAAAATCCACCAGGAGTTGCCTCCGGTGACCGCACGTTGGAGATTTTCATTAGACGGGAGAATGGTTTGCACTCTGATTGCGCCATCGGGACTAACCGTTTCCTCGTAATAAAACGCTTTTGAAGGGTCAAGCTGACTTGAGACCGGATTGTTGTCGCTATCGTTGAGGTCGTTGCCTTTGAGAATACCCGAAGTTGTGCTGATTTTGTCGGGAGCCGGGGCTACGAAACCTATATCGGCGAGCACACTTCCGTTGATGGCATTATAAACAGCCACCGACACATCTTCATAGATAGAAGCGTCATAGTATTCATCGAGGAATTTTACGAACGATGTTATGTCTTCGTCATGTTCATGGAGGGATATAATGCGCGCGTTAATCATTTCAACACGGGCTTTGATGGCTGCTCGACGCATATCCATTTCGCGCTGATGTTGAAAGTAAGCAAACACACCAATCATCAACCATATCATTATTGAAATGGGCAAGAATATTTTCAGGCGATAGCTGAAGCGACGGTTCTTTGATTTAAACATTTGAAATCAATAGTTGGAAATGTGAATGATGTAATGTTGTTGGCTGAATTGTCAGTATTAGAAGTTTTGCAGCAAGAGAGTTTGGCGAGGTTGAAGCACGAGTGTGTCGCCAATGGTGACTTGCTCATCGGTCAGCACGTTTTTCATCTGTGTGCCTTTCGGCATGATTTCAGCGTAGCGGGCCATCTGGAGTTCCAACGGTTCATCGGTGCCATTGATGAGCACCACCACCTGCTTATCGCCCAATCGACGCTCATAGACGTAGGCGCAATTGATAGGCATGAAATGCTTCAAAGTGCCGTTGGCTATCACGTCGTTGGCCTCATCGCGGCGCCATTTAAGGAGCGTAGACAGGTAATTCCATGCTTCATTCTGCAAGTCGGTGCGTCCTTCGGGGGTGAAGGCATTCACTTCATCGCCCTCAAAGCCACCGGGGAAGTCGCGGCGAACAAATCCATCGCTGCCTTCTTTCGAACCGTTCATCAGCAACTCGGTGCCGTAGTAAATTTGAGGAATACCGCGCGAGGTCAGCAAAAATGTTATTGCTTGCTTCCACGAGTCGAGATTTTCAGGCTCTTCGAGCAAAAAGCGGTCGGTGTCGTGGTTGTCGAGAAATGTGAGAATTTTGCTTGGGTCGGGAAACATGAAATCCATTGCCAAATGGTCATACAGCCCGTTCAGTCCAGTCCAGGGGGTTGTGGGAGTCATAAAGAAATCCCTGCCTTTCAGGATTAGTTTGAAATCCATCACCACGGGCAGACGAGGGTCGGTGGGGTTCAGGCGGTTGCCCTTTTGCCAGAAGGCCGAGCCACCTTCGTTGTCATACCAACATTCGCCCACGATGTTGAAATTAGGATATTCAGTCATAACCGCATCAATCCAAGAGGCCATCCCGTCCATGTCGGCATAAGGGTAGGTGTCCATTCTTATGCCATTAATTTCGCTGCTTTCTATCCACCAGATACTGTTTTGGATAAGATAGCGCATCAAGTGTGGGTTGCGCTGGTTGAGGTCGGGCATTGAGGGGACGAACCAGCCGTTGACAGTGGCGTCTTTGTCAAAATCAGATGCGTAGGGGTCGTGAACCGTGCTGAGGCGGAAATTGGTCATTACGTCGCCCTCAGGGTGGTTAAACCAATCGTCGGCCGGCATATTTTCCAGCCAGGGATGGTTGACTCCCGAGTGGTTGAAAATCATATCCATCACCACCTTCATTCCTCTCTTGTCAGCTTCTTTAACCAAGAGGGCCCATTCTTCGTTGGTGCCGAAGCGGGGGTCAATCTTGTAATAATTGGTCGTGGCGTAGCCATGATATGAGCCGCCGGGCATATCGTTTTCAAGCACGGGGCATGCCCAAATGGCTGTGACTCCAAGGTCTTTCAAATAGTCCAGATGGTCAATTATGCCTTGAATGTTGCCTCCGTGGCGTCCGTTAGGATTTTCGCGATTGGGCTTCACCTTGTATTCAAGCCCTTCGTAGGGGTCAACATCGACGGCTGAATTCCCCTGCGCAAAGCGGTCAGGCATCAGAAGATAGAGTACGTCGGCCGATGAAAAACCGTTGAAATCTTCAGCCTTTTTGGTGCGTTGGCGCAATTGATAGTCAATGGTAGCTTCGGCATCGCCCACTTTTAGCGTGATAGGCATTTTGCCGGGTTTGGCCTCGCTCCCGATAGTGTAGTAGAGTAACTTGTAATCGGGACTGCCCGGGTTGACTTCTTCAATGAGTTTTACGCCCGGATAAGAACCGCTTACTTCCGCATCGGCTATTCCCGGACCTGTAATCATGATTTGGAGAGTGTCGTTGTTCATGCCGGTCCACCAATAAGGGGGCTCAACATTATCAATCGTAAGTGTGGGAGCTGTTGTTGCTGCAACTGCCATTATTAACGAGGCTAACATGATAGTAATGATTTATTTGAAATTTGAGGCCTTCGGCCGATAAGTCAACTCCGGAAAAAAGAGTTAGTGGCTTGAATAGATGCCGTGGCGGGAATACTCTTTTAACAACATATCCCCCGACTGCCCGGCAGCCGGAGGTTATGTAAAGAATTGGCGAACTGAGAAGAGAATTGGTTGGATTTTCTCTAATTTCTCAATGCTAAACGTTTATGTTAAATTTGCTCTTTGAAACCGTAACCAAAACCGGGACGAGTGTGGATGCAATCGCCGTATTCGCCGATTTTTTTACGCAGACGCGACATATTGACGTCAATGGTTCGGGCCGAAACTTCTACTCCGTCCCAAACTTCGCTGATGATTTCATCGCGTGAGTAAATGCGGTTGCGATGGGTCAGGAAGTAAAGGATAATTTTAAATTCGCGGGGAGTGAGGTCACCCGGTTTGCCGTCGATGTAAACGATATTAGCATTATGAGAAAT
>CAMWUH010000097.1 GCA_947177325.1 uncultured Bacteroidales bacterium | reverse complement strand
AAAAAAGAAAGCTCGACTTATCGCCGAGCCTTCTTGAGAATATCGAGAACTACTGATTTACGTAATTACGAATTCGCGGCCGTAATTAAGCAACGTGACAAAGATTGAGGATGCTGCTGTAGAAATAGCTTACAATGCCGAGGAAAATAATACCGGCAACGGTTACTGTCATACCGATGCGTTCGGGGCAGCTTGATTTGTAACGGGCCACCGGTGACTCATCAGTTGAAATATACATTGCCTTAACCACGAGCAGATAGTAGTAGAGCGAGATGATGGTGTTGATAAGAGCTATAAGCACCAACACATACATTGCCACAGATCCTTGGTTCAGAGCTCCGGTAAATACGAAGAACTTAGAGAAGAAGCCTGCAAACGGAGGGATACCTGCTAATGAGAACATTGCGAGCATCATTGTGAAAGCCAGTTTGGGGTTAGTCTTCGACAAACCTTTGTAGGCATCGATAGTGACCATTCCGGTTTGATTTTCGATCGATTGAATAACGCCGAAAGCTGCGAGGTTAGAGAAGATATATACCAGAATGTAGAACATCATAGCCGCCAATGACATATCGTTAACGCCGATAATACCGAGCATAATGTAGCCTGCTTGCGACACTGATGAGAAGGCCAGGAAGCGCTTCATGTTGCGCTGACGCATCGCGAAAAGGTTACCTATGGTGATTGTAACGATAATCAGAGCGTAGAGCATCCACTCCCATACTTGGTCGTAGAACATTCCAAAAGCCTGCACCATCACGGCCATGAAGGCAAATGCAGTTGCACCTTTAGATATAACCGAAAGATATGAAGTTACGGTTGTGGGGGCGCCTTGATAAACGTCGGCAGTCCACAAGTGGAAGGGAACCAATGAGAGCTTGAAGCCGATACCTGCCATAACGAATGCGATGGCGATGATGAGCAAACCACTACCCTCTTTAAGCTGTTGCGCAATCTCAGTGAAGTAAAGCGAACCGGAAAGGCCGTATACGAATGATATGCCAAGCATGAAGATTGCTGATGAGAATGCAGCGGTGAACATATACTTAACGGCTGCTTCATGGCTTTCGTAGCGGTTTTTATCAAAGGCAACCATTGCAGCCAAGGGAAGTGATGCACATTCCAGACCTATAACGAAAAGCAGGAAGTGGCGGGCTGAAATCATCAGGAACATACCGAAGAGTGTAACGAGCAAAAGTTCGTAAAACTCACCGCGGCGCATGATTTGATTTTGGCTTGATGCCCATTTAACTGATTGAATCAGCACGATAAGCGTACCGATGTTCAAGATGTTTTTGATGGCTGAAACAACGGGAGTTGTAACATACATTCCACCAAACACTACTTGAGGTTCGGTTGTGTTACCGCAGCAGAAACCAAACACTGTAAAGATGGCAAACAGGGCAATTGTGATGACAGATGTGCCACAAGCTCCGGTTTCGCCGGTTTCGGCATTAACCAGTTTGCGAGGAGCAAAAATGTCGTAGAGGAAGACTAACAGAAACACGATTAACAAACCGATTTCTTGCTTCATTGCTAAAAATTGAGAATAATCAATTGTCATTGTCGTAATCGTGAAAATGTTATTTTATTCCTATTGCTGCGAATAAGTCGCCGCTAAAGGTAAATTTAATTAAGTTTTCAAAGAAATTGGGGAACAAACCAATTGCTGCAACGCTCACGATAAGTGTAATTGTAGAGAGGCGTTCCCACCATGTAGCATCGGTCAATTCAAGGTGATGCTTGTCTTGAACCGGACCAAGGAGCAGTTTGCCAACCACACGAAGGATATACACGGCAGTAATCACGATTGAGCAGCAAGCTACAATGGTGAATGTGAGTTTCAGAGCGCCGTGACCGGCGAGGAACTCATCCATACCGGCTTTAAACGAACCGATAAAGATTGTCATTTCTGCCACGAAACCGCTCAAGCCGGGCAAACCCAACGAGGCCATACCTGCAATAACGTAGCATACGGCCAGATAAGGCATAATGTGCATCAGACCGCCCATCTGACGAATGTCGCGAGTGTGGGTGCGACCGTAAATCATACCAATCAAGGCGAAGAACAATGCTGTCATCAATCCGTGTGAAAGCATTTGCATTACAGCACCGGTCATCGCTGTAGTGTTAAGCATGCAGAGTGCGAAGAGCACCAGACCGCAGTGCGATACCGATGAATAGGCATTGATATATTTAAGGTCTGTTTGCACACAAGCTGAGAAAGCACCGTAAACTACTGAAATACCGGTCAGCACGAGGAAAATCCAAGACAAATCCTGAGCTGCTTCAGGCATCAGATACATTGCCACGCGGAAGCATCCATAACCACCAAGCTTCATCAACACACCTGCGTGGAGCATTGACACTGCTGTAGGAGCTGATGCGTGACCGTCGGGGCTCCATGTGTGGAAGGGGAACATCGCGCCCAAAACACCAAAACCGACAAAGGTAATCGGGAAAAGGAAATATTGCCAACCTTTATCAATATTGCATTCGTGAGCAATCTTGACAATATTCCAAGTGTGCTCACCGTCGGGCAACACTGAGTTGTAGTAAATACCGATAAGACCGAGCATCAGGAAAGCTGAGCCACCCATGAGCATCAGGGTAAGCTTCATAGCCGAATAGTTCTTGTTGCCTGAACCCCAAACGCCAATCAAAAGATACATGGGGATAAGAGCAACTTCATAGAACATAAACATTGTGAAGAGGTCAATCGAAATAAAGAAGCCAAACACACCGGTCGACAGCAAAATAAGCCAAAGGAAGAACGACTTGGGTTGTTCAATCTTCCAAGAGGCAAATGAGCCGGCGAAAACGATGATCGACGAAAGAATGAGCATTGCGATTGAAACGCCGTCGACACCTACTGAAAGGCAGATATTGAGCGGACCGAACCACGACCATGAGCCGGTGAAAAGCATTGGGTCTTCAACGCCTGCATGACGAAGTTTCAGGTATTCAAGCAACACATAAACGCTGAGTGCAATCAAGGCAATTGACCCCACTACGGCGACGGCGCGAATTTTTTTGTAGTCGTTTTCACGACAGAGCGCCAAACCTCCCATCATCACCAAGGGGATGATGACGAAGTAAATCAATACGTTTGAAAATATTTCAGATAACATTGTGATTGTTGCGATTGGTCAAAATTAGGAAATCAATTGCTTAAAAGAAGAGGAACATGATAGCCACTGTGCCACCGCCAAGAATTAATGCACCGATTAAGTAAACCAAAACATAATTCTGCAATTTGCCTGACTGCAGTCCTCTGATAGCATAAGAGGCTTTGTTGGTAACGGTTGCGAAGGCATCCATTGTCCCGTCGATAATGTGACGGTCAAACCATGCAATCGGAGAGCAAATGCCATTGAAGATGATTTTGTGGGTAATAAACATGTAGAGCTCATCCCAGTAGAAGCGGTTGCGACACCAGCGCCAGAGGTTGGGGAAAGCATTTTTCATCTTGGCCGGCAGAGGGTTCTCTTTCTTGTACATTATGGTAGCCAAAGCAATAGCGAGAACTGCAATGGTCAAAGAAATTGATGCCACGGTCCAGTTGATATGGATAGTATAAGGTTCTCCATTCCAGGTAACGAGTTTACCGAAAGGTATGAAACCTGCGAATGTAGCCACTACCGCAAGAATAATCAATGGCAGAGTCATAGTCCAGGGTTGATCGTGTGGAGCGTGATGACCTTCGTGTACTTTATGTTCTTTCCACCAGAAAATGAGGTAGTAGAGACGGAACATATAGAAAGCTGTCAGGCCGGCTACGAGCGACATCCAAACGTAAGCAACAATGTTGTTGCCGAAGCAAGCTGTCAAAATCTCATCTTTAGAGAAGAACCCTGAGAATGGAATGATACCGGCAATGGCCAAGCAGCCAACAAGGAACGTAATGTGAGTGATGGGCATGTACTTGCGCAAACCGTGCATTGCAGTGTAGTCGTTAGAGCCTACAGCATGAATCAAAGCACCGGCGCCCAAGAACAAGAGAGCCTTGAACATTGCGTGAGTGAACAAATGGAACATACCGGCCATATAGCCCAAGTTTTCGTGATAACCTTCGCGCGAAACACCGAGCGAAACCATCATGAATGCGATTTGCGAGATAGTTGAGAAAGCGAGCACGCGCTTGATATCGAGCTGAGTACATGCCACCATAGCTGCATAGAACGCTGTGATTGCACCTACGATAGTAACGAACTCGAGGGCGAAACCACCGTTTGCCTCATTAAACATAAAGAGGGGGAACAATCGGGCAACCAAATAAACACCGGCAACTACCATTGTTGCAGCGTGGATAAGAGCCGAAACGGGAGTCGGGCCTTCCATTGCATCGGGGAGCCAGATATGGAGGGGCATCATCGCTGATTTACCCATACCGCCGATGAAGATAAGAATCAAGGCAGTGGTGAGCAGCGAACCGCCGAGGAACGACATTGTTGCGGGGTTTTGGAATATGCTTCCGGCAGCCATACCTACTTGGTAAACGTTGTCCATGCCGGCCACAGGAGCAGATGTCATATCCGTGAAGTTGAATGTACCCGTGTAGAACGACAGGATAAGAATACCGATCAAGAAACCGAGGTCGGCAAAACGAGTAACGATAAACGCTTTCTTAGAAGCCGAAACAGCCGAAGGCTTGGTATAGTAGAAACCGATGAGCAGATAGGATGAAGCGCCCACGAGCTCCCAGAAGATATACATTTGGAAGATATTGGTTGCCACAACAAGGCCGAGCATTGAGAAGCTGAAGAGCGAAAGGAAAGCGTAGAAACGCTGGAAACCCTTTTCCCAAACGCCGTGATGGTCGCGCATATAGCCGTTGCTGTAAAGATGCACCATGAACGAGATGGTAGAGATTACAACCAGCATCATGGCTGAAATCGGGTCAAGCAAGAAGCCTATGCGAATAACGAGTTTCTCATACAGCGCCAACCAATCTTGATTGAAAACGATAAACTGCAGGCGATTGCCATCAGCGTCTACAAACTCAGGCGCTCCGGAGAAGAAATATTGATAAGCCACGAAATAGCAGAGAGCCATCACTACACCCATTGAAGTAGTGCCGATAATGCCTGCCCATTTATGGCTCATATAGTTGCCGAAGAGTCCCAAAATCAGGAACATTGCCAACGGCAGAGCTAAAATTAAAACCGGGATTAATGATTCCATATATATTGAGACTGATTAAAATTTCATTTTTGAAAGGTCTTTTACATCAGCATCGCGGCTGAGACGAACGGCGTTGATAATGATTGCGATTGCGATTGCTGTTTCGGCTGCCGCCAAAGCAATTGCAAAAAGCGAGAAGAACATACCGTCGAGTTGACCCGGGAAAAGGAAACGGTTAAACACTGCAAAATTGATATCTACAGAGTTGAGCATCAACTCCAATGAAATCAGGATTGCAATCATATTTCGACGGGTGATAAAGCCGTAGATTCCACAGCAGAACATAAACAAGCTTGGAATCAAAAACATCAATGCGTTTAATTCGATATTCATAATTCTTAGTCGTTTGTGCGTTTGCGGGCAATTACGATACCACCTATGATACATGCCAAAAGCAATACTGAGATTGCTTCAAATGGAAGAAGATAACCACCTTCGCCTGAAGAGAGCAGGCGATTACCGATGACGCTCATATCAGGATTTTTCATTTCAGGCATTGCTTTAGCGAAAGTAGTGCAGCGGTCAAGAAAAGCCCAGCCACAGACAATCAGCATTGCCAATCCGGCGAGAATACCTGTCAGTTCCTTTCGAGAAGTGAGCTTGGCACTGTTGTCGCCGGGATGTGAAGTAAGAAATATCGCGAATACAAACAGCACTACGATACCTCCGGCATACACTGCTATTTGCACACCACCGAGGAATTGGTAGTCAAGCATGAAATAAATCACTGCTGTAGCAAAAAGAGCGAAGAGGAGGAATGTTGCCGAGCGCAATATTTTGCGTGTTGTGACAGCCAGCACGGAGAACGCCATAATTGCCAAAGCGACTACAACGTAAACGATTTGACCGCCTAATTGATCCATTTCCATAATTATATCTTCTATTCTTTATGGTTTTTATTTTTCAGTTGTCGGGTTTTGCGCGGCCTTAGCAGCTTTCAGTGCGGCAGCCTTTTCGAGAGCGGCTCTAACTTTAGCTTCTTTTTCAGGGTCGCCTTTGCAAGCTGCAAGCGCCTTCTTAGCCTTTTCATCAAGCTCAATGGCCGGAGCGGCAGGTGAGGCGGTGGCCGGAGCTGCCGATGAAGTTGTTTCTTTGGCTGCGGCCGCCTTAGCGGCAGCTGCAGCCTTGGCAGCTTCAATCTTAGCAGCTTTTTCAGCCTCGAATTTAGCTCGCTGTTCCGGAGTGGGCTCGGGTTCCGGTTTATCGGGCAAATAATTAAGTTTCTTAACTAATTTGGAGCGTGTGAAAACGGCTTGCTCGAAATCATTTGAGAAAGTAAGAGCGTCGGTCGGACAGTTAACAACGCAAAGCTGACAGAATGTGCAGCTGCCGAGGTCGTATCCATAACGCACCAATTTCTTTTTCTTTTTACCGTCCCAAGTATCTACCATTTTGGTTTCAAGCGAGATGGTGCCGTTGGGGCAAACACGCTCGCATGTGCCACAGGCAATGCATCGATGATTGCCATCTTTGTCGTAGATAAGCTCCAGACAAGCGCGAAATCTCTGGGGAATATGATGGGTTTCGCGATTTTCGGGATATTTTTCGGTAATCTTCGGAGTGACAAACTCTTTGCCGGTAACCGACATACCTTTTACAAGGCTGAGAAAGCCACTTCCTAACGATGAAAAATAGTCTTTAAAACTTCCCATGTTGGTTTACTACTGTATGTTATGTTTATTATTATTTTCGATTGGTTTGCTATCTTAAAAAGCTCTATTCGCGCGATTGGCCGCCTACGATATCAAGCAGCTCGGTTGTGATTGACTGCTGACGAAGCTTGTTGTATTCCAGCTGAAGGCTTTCCAATAGTTTCTTGGCATTGTCGTTAGCGCTTTGCATTGCCATAACTCGAGCTGCCTGCTCTGATGCCCGGTTCTCGCAGAACACCTCTTGGGTAACTGAGAGCAAAAAGAGCGGAAGCACGCGATTGAAAATTGTATTGGCATCGGGCTCAAACAAATATGGACGTCCGGTTGCCTTTTCGGTTGAGAAAGCGTCGGGGGTCAGGGGCAGAAAACGGTCAACTTTCGGTCGCTGACGACCAACACTGATGAAGTTCATATAGAGAAAGTCAATTTTATCAACCTCTCCCTTCTCAAACTCATCGACAAGCCAATAGGCAAATTTGCGGGCGGTGTCGTCAGAACTTTTAGAGTCAACTCCTTCGCGCTGTTCAACGCTAACTTTCGAGAGTCTTAATTTTCGGCACGCTTTTGCCAACTTGCTACCAACTGCGACCACCTTGATTTCAACATTTTCGCCAAATAGTTG
>CAMWUH010000096.1 GCA_947177325.1 uncultured Bacteroidales bacterium | reverse complement strand
TTTATTAGTCTAATCCACCACTTTAATCTCGACCAATGGCTGTTTGAAAATCTTGACCGGGTTAAACCTCGCGTTGAGTACCCTCAAACCCTGCTTTATGAGTTAGCTCGCGTGTCAGAAACAGGCAATCAATTAGCCAACGGTGCATTACTGATGGAGGAGCTCACGGATATCGACCCGCTAAACTTTGATTACTGGTGTGTCATGGCCGATATTCAATCATCCTTAGGCAAATACGCTGACGCTTTGAATGCACTTGAATTTGCTAAAGCAATAAATGCAAATGATTGCAACATAGCAGCTCTTGAGGGCTACCTTTTGATGGAGCTGCACGAACCGGAGAAGGCGGTTAAATCCCTTGAAAGGGCGATTGAAACGACAGATAAAGCGATTGCAGAACCGGCATTTCAAAATCTTACCGAGGCATATAAGCAGCTTAATCGCGAAGCAGATCTACGCCCATTGGTGAAGAAATTATTTGACCGCAATGCAGCAGATGCCAACCGCCTGATCGACATGTTGTGCTATTTTCCCGAAGAGAGCCAATCATCTTTGCGCAAATTTCATGAAGCGTCGCTTGATACTAATGAAGCGAGCACTCTTCAGCGAATTACTCAAATGGTTGGCATCGCGCGAATAGACGAGGCAATTACTTATCTTAGCTGGTACATGGAAAATATATCCGGCTCTCAAACTCTGAAATTTTCATATATCGAATTGCTGTATAACGCCAAGCGCTATAGCGAATGTTATAAATATATCGATAAGAATTTTAGCGGACTCGTGCTTGAGCCGAATGAACTTCCCGTAGTAATCCTGATAGCATCAACATTGTTGCGGGTTGGTCAATTTGAAAACGCACTGATTTTTTGCAACCATTGGGTGAAACAAATTGATAAATGCACATTTGAGAACTCGGCATTAAAGTTAATATCGCGAGGATTGCAATCGCAACTTAATGATATTATAGAAGCAATTCAAAGAAATCATAACTTGTCAGCTGACGATATACAACGTTTAGCGCTATAAAACCTCAATATCCCGACTAAATTCAATCTTTAAAATTCAGTTTTCGCTCAACTTTCTTCCCTAATAAAGCGAAAACTGTCCCCGAGAGTTACTTAGAAGAAAGGATTTGAGGCCTTTTCTATACAAATTCTTGTAGCGGGTCCATGTCCGGGAAAAACGGTTGTTTCGTCAGGAAGCACAAATAGTTTTGATTTGATGCTACGTAGCAGGGTTGAATGGTCACCACCGGGCAAATCCGTGCGCCCGATGCTCCCTTGAAACAGCGCATCGCCCGTGACAACAAAACCGCCGGTGGGGCAGTAAAGCGCAATGCTACCCGGTGAATGTCCGGGCACCGCAATTATCTGAATGGGCTGTGTGCCAAGGAACAGGACTTCGCCATCAACAAGAGGATTGCTGATTTTAACCGCATCAGCAACATTAACATTCAGATGAAACATCATGGCTTGCTGAGCGATACGATCACCAAGAAATTCATCGTCAATCGATGCCGACAGGCCAACCCCATATTTATCTTCAACATATTCGTCGCCAAAAACATGGTCAATATGAAGATGGGTGTTTATCAAATACTTAACTGATAATTCGTTAGCCAAAATCCATGATGATAATTCGTCGTTTTCGCGCTCATTCATCATTCCGGGGTCGACCACGGCGGCTTCACGGCTATCTGTGTCATAAATTACATACGTTTTCTCCCCAAACAGATTAAACTCAAATGATTTTATTTGCATCATAGCAGTATGTTTTACATGAAACTACTTAAAAGTCTATTTGCCAAACGGCACATATATTAAACTCTTTGTTTCGAAATATGGTTCATTGAAGTAAACGGAAAGAGGCTCATCAAACACCGGCATCTTTGATAATTCAATCTCTTGCGTTAAATCGCCACCCTTCAGGCAAATCAAGCCGTTTTTGTGAAGATTGTGAGATATGGGCGCAATATTCTTTTTTACAAGATTTACAAGCAAATCGAGAGTCATCACGGCCCGGCTCACAACGAAGTCAAATTTGGCATGACATTCGCCAATATCACCATGTTGAAAAGTTACATTAGTCAATCCTATTTCGTTGGCAATTGATTGAGCAACTTTGATTTTTTTCCCTATGCGGTCTATTAAATGAAATTTGCAACGGGGAAACATAATAGCCAGGGGAATTCCGGGAAACCCACCGCCGGTTCCGAGGTCAAGGAAAGTAGTGCCGGCGACAGGATCGGGCAAAAATTTGGCGATAGCTAACGAGTGAAGAATATGATTAGGGTAGAGGTTGTCAATATCTTTGCGTGAAATGACATTAATTTTTACATTCCACTCGGGATAGAGACGTCCCAATTGATTAAATTGCTCAATTTGGTGTTTGGTCAAATTGGGAAAATATTTCTGAATAATCGCTGTTGACATACTGATAGTGCAGGATAAACTGATTTATTTCGCAAATTTAACCAAATTATTTTAGTCAAGGCTGACAAATATGGCAAAAAATTTGTTACTTTGTTATAAGAAACAAAAAATCGGCAGAACCGATTTTATACCCACGTTAATATAATATCAACATAAATATGATTAAAATTGGAAATTATAACACACTTCGGATTAGCAGATTTGTTGACTTCGGGGCATACTTGGCAGGTGACAACGGTGTAGAGATTCTTTTACCCAATAAATATATAACGGAAGAGATGGCTATCGGGCAAGATGTTGAAGTGTTTGTATACACTGATTCTGAAGACCGACTGATAGCCACTACGGAACGCCCGTTTGCGACTGTCGGCGAATTTGCCTTCCTTCAAGTTAAAGCGGTTAACCGAATAGGAGCCTTTCTTGACTGGGGGCTTGGCAAGGACCTCTTGGTGCCATTCAGTGAGCAAAAAATCAAGATGAAAGAGGGGGGAGTATATCCTGTTTATGTTTATCTCGACGATGCCTCTAAAAGAGTAGTGGCCTCAGGAAAATTCGAAAAATACATTGGCAATAAATTCCCTGACCTCAAGCATGGCGATAAGGTGGAAATAATTCCTTACGCTCACACTGAAATAGGATATAAGGCCGTTGTAAACAACTTATACAACGGAATGCTTTATGACAATGAGCTCTTCACCCCTATAACTATCGGCATTAAACACGATGCCTGGGTCAATCGTGTAAGAGACGACGGGAAAATTGATTTGCTTGCTACAGGCCCGGCGCAAGATCGCATTGCTGACTTGGCTCAAAAAATAATCGAAAAACTCGTTGCCAACAACGGGCATCTGACTATGTCGGACTCTTCAGCCCCCGAAGAAATCAAATCAGAGTTTAACTGCAGCAAGAAGGATTTCAAAAAAGCAATTGGACAACTCTTCAAGAACAAGCAGATAGTGATAGGGGATGGTTTCATCCGGCAAGTTTAAGAAAAAGTTACTGTCAACGATAAAAGAGGTTGAGATACGCAAAATGTGTGTTTCAGCCTTATTTTTTATAGTAAAAATACATGATTTTCCAACTTTTTTTTGCAACTTTGCATAATGATATGTTCAATAGCCAATGAACTATTGACATAAGGATAAGATCACGAACCAATCACCTAACCACATGGAGTTTACAGCGCAACAAATTGCTGAAATGACAGGCGGAAAAGTTGAAGGTAATCCTTCGACAGCCGTACATACAATAGCGAAGATCGAAGAGGGTATTCCCGGCTCTATAACTTTTTTGGCCAACCCTAAATATACTCATCATATCTACGACACAAAGGCATCAATTGTTTTAGTTAAAGACGACTTTGTGGCAGAAAAGCCGGTTTCGGCAACTCTAATTAGAGTAAATGACCCCTATACAGTTGTTGCGCATTTACTTCAAGCTGTCGCCCAATTGATGGAGCCACAAAAAGTTGGCATAGAACAACCAAGCTTTATAGCGGATGGCGTTGAGATTTCATCTGATTGTTATGTAGGCGCATTCGCATATATAGGAAATGGTTGTAAAATAGGGAAAAACGTAAAAATTTATCCCCAAGCCTACGTTGGCGATAACTGCCAAATTGGAGATAACTCAGTGATTAAACCCGGAGTGAAGATTTATCATAACTGCGTAATAGGCAAAAATGTAATTATCCATGGCGGTGCGGTAATCGGTGCTGACGGTTTTGGATTTGCGCCCAATAATGGACATTATGATAAAATACCTCAAATTGGCAATGTAGTTATCCTCGACAATGTGGAGATTGGAGCTAACACGACAATCGACCGAGCTACGATGGGTAGCACAGTCATAAACGAAGGCGTAAAACTCGACAACCTCATCCAAATTGCGCATAATTGCGAAGTTGGCAGCAACACCGTAATTGCAGCACAGACCGGGGTAGCCGGCTCAACAAAAATTGGCTGTAACAACATGATAGGCGGCCAGGTCGGTTTCGCCGGACATATCACGGTAGGCGATAATAACGCCATTGGTGCTCAATCGGGAATTCCGAATAATGTCGGGTCAGGCAAGCGACTGATGGGCTATCCTGCTGTTGATGGAGCAGCATTTGCACGTCAAGCCGTCAACATAAAAAATCTTTCCCGACTATATGCCAAAGTAGCAGAAATAGAGAAAGAACTAAAAAAATAATAATCAGAATAGAATAATCCACTTCCGTAATTTCATAATACCAACAGAATATGAAGCAATTAACCCTCAATGCTCCCTTTACCGTAAAAGGTAAGGGTTTGCACACAGGCATGGAGATAGAAGCTCATTTCATGCCCGCACCCGAGAATCACGGATATAAATTTTGTCGCACCGACCTGGAAGGAGAACCCGTTGTAGATGCTCTCGCCGAATATGTAGTTGACACAAACAGAGGCACGGTTATCGGCCGCGGCGATGTCAGAATTTCAACTGTTGAACATGCTTTGGCTGCACTCTATGCTGCCGGCATTGACAACTGTCTGATCAAACTCAATGGCCCCGAACTCCCCATTCTTGACGGCTCTGCAGTTGTCTACTGCGAGAAAATTGCTGAAGTGGGTGTAGCCGAGCAAAGTCTTGATAAAGATTATTATATAATCAAGCAAAAAATTGAGTCGCGCGACGACTCTACCGGCGCTTCAATCGTAGCCCTTCCCGACGATGCATTTGCTGTAGACGTAATGGTTCAATTTGAGTCAAGTGTGTTGGGTAATCAATTTGCCACTCTTGAAAATCTCGCCGACTTCCATAAAGAAGTATCGTCAAGCCGTACATTTGTTTTCGTTAGAGAAATTGAGCCTCTTGTAAAAGCCGGACTTATCAAGGGGGGCGACTTGGACAATGCGATCGTTATCTACGACCGTAAAATGGAACAACCTCGCTTGGATTCAATTGCCGACCTTATGGGTGTGCCCCGTCGTGAAGTCCATGAATTCGGTTATGTCAATGACCGTCCTTTGCAATTTGAAAACGAGCCTGCACGTCACAAACTGATTGATGTTATCGGCGACCTGTCACTGATTGGTCGCCCGCTTAAAGGACGTATCATAGCCACACGCCCCGGCCACGCGCTCAACACAGCATTCTCAAAACAAATTCGCAAAGAAATCAAACGTCAGGACATTCAGGCTCCGGTTTATAATCCTAATGCAGTTCCTGTGATGGACAATATGCGTATACGCGAATTGTTACCTCACCGCTATCCCTTCTTGCTCGTCGACAAGGTTATAGATATGGGGGCGAGCTATATCGTCGGCGTGAAAAACATCACTACCAATGAGCCTTTCTTCCAAGGCCACTTCCCTCAGGAGCCTGTGCTTCCGGGAGTGCTTCAAGTAGAAGCGATGGCACAAACCGGCGGCCTGCTCGTTCTCGGAACGGTTGATGATCCCGAGCGCTATTCAACTTATTTCATGAAAATTGACAACGTGAAATTCCGTCAGAAAGTTGTTCCCGGCGACACTCTGATTTTCCACGTTTCGTTCCTCACACCCATGCGTCGTGGTTGCGCCATGATGAAAGGTTACGCATTTGTTGGCGAAAAAATCGTTACCGAGTGTGAGTTCATGGCTCAAATCGTTAAGAACAAATAACCAGTAAGATATATGAAACAACCATTAGCTTACGTTCACCCCGAGGCGAAAATAGCTCCTAACGTAGTTATTGAACCATTCGTAACCATTGATAAGAACGTTGAAATTGGCGAAGGTTGCCGAATTGGCTCCAACGTTACCATTCTTGAAGGTGCTCGCATTGGAAAGAATGTCACTATATTTCCGGGTGCAGTTATCTCCGCAATTCCTCAGGATTTGAAGTTTCGCGGTGAGGACACATTGGCAATAA
The DNA here is from genome assembly GCA_947177325.1 of uncultured Bacteroidales bacterium. Taxonomy (GTDB): domain Bacteria; phylum Bacteroidota; class Bacteroidia; order Bacteroidales; family Muribaculaceae; genus JAGBWK01. Next base: position 1,224 of record CAMWUH010000096.1, on the reverse strand, counting down.
TCGGTGACAATTCAGTGCTGCGCGAGTGTGTGACCGTAAACCGCGGAACAGCAGCCAAAGGGAAAACCGTAGTAGGCAACAACTGCTTGATTATGGCGTATTGCCATGTGGCTCACGATGCACTTGTAGGCAATCATGTTATCATGTCGAATGCGACCCAGCTTGCAGGCGAAGTAGTTGTCGACGATTTCGCTGTGATTGGCGGTGGCACATTGGTTCACCAGTTCTGCCATATTGGCAGCCACGTTATGATTCAGGGTGGCGCCCTTATCAACAAGGACATCCCCCCATTTGTAAAGGCTGCCCGTGAACCTATAGCTTACACCGGTATCAACTCAGTAGGGTTGCGACGTCGTGGCTTCACTTCCGAGCAAATTCGCGACATCCAAGAAGTGTATCGCTATCTTTACTTATCGCGCCTTAACGTGACTGACGCACTCGAGTTAATCGAGACTGAATTACCGGCTACAGAGATGCGCGATGAAATCGTAATGTTCATTAAAAACTCCAAACGTGGCATTATCAGAGGTTATGTATAATCTCGACGAATGTTGCTAAAGACTCAATCAGGCTGTTATCAAATTTGATAACAGCCTGATTCTTTATAAGACCGATGGGTATTATTTACAAAGCAAAGGTTTCACAATAAAACTGCTCGAACCGTGGAGAGATCGAGCAGTATGTTGCGATTATCGTAGTCTTAAAATAACGGGATTAGAAGGGGAGATCATCCTCAGGCGAGCTTGAGATGTTGGCGGGCGAAATTGGAGGCTGAGCTGAAGGAACCGGGGGCTCGGGGATGCCATTATAAGCTTGTTGCATCGCGGGTTCTCCAACAACAGCGCCTGTAGCATCAACTTGATCAGCTTTCCAACCGCGGATGCTGGTGTACCAACGGCCTTGATATTCGCGGCTTTCTATGTCAAAGCTCAATTTGATAGTTTGCCCAACTTGCAATGGATATTGATCAGCTTTATCCCCGAAGAAGTCGAAGTGTACTTTCTTGGGAAAATTATCGTTGATAGTTTCAAGAACGTATTCACGTTTTTTCCAGGCATTACCTGACTTTGAAGTGCCTGACATTTCGGGAAGGGCAACTATTATTTTACCTGTAATTTCCATTTTATATTTAAGTTTTTAATATTAAGTAACTTTTTAAAATTAAACGATATTATTTCTAAAGAAACTACTTAACAAATTCTTTTATACTCTCTGCGGTTGTAA
>CAMWUH010000095.1 GCA_947177325.1 uncultured Bacteroidales bacterium | reverse complement strand
GAGCCCCGTTTGCCGCTCCCTCACCCTATCCTATATCCGCGGAGCGGATACATCCCTAAGAAAACCCGCGATACGCGAGGGCCTTCAGGCCCGAGTCTTCGTGGGGTTCACCAAGCCGAAAAGATCAAATCAACCTCCGAGAGGTTGCAACTACCCGCCCTGCCCTCTCACCGGCTTATTGCCCCTATCGGGCTTATCGCCCCTATCCGGCCTATTGGCCCTATTGGGCCTATCGGGCTTATTGGCCCTATCCCCCATAAACATATAAAAGTGGCTCCCGGCTGCCATGACCGATAAGAGCGCGTAATGCGCTAAATCACAGGCAACAATCCCGCTACGATTGCTCCTAACCCGTCAAAAAGCAGGTCGACCACGTCGCCCGACCGCCCTATCTGCATCTCGCTCTGAGTTATCTCTATTACGCCCCCTACCGCGATTGAAACTGCTATCCCGAAAAGTGTCGCGCGCAGGCTCAAATGTCTTCCGGTCATACCCCGCTTCCGCTTGAAATCAACCAGGAAACAGTAAGTCAACCCGCCAAACATAATCGCGTGCACAACCTTATCAGCCCCGGGAAACAGTCGGGGCGTATCCTCCGGCAGCGGCTCCGGAACCAAAGTCAAATATAGAATTGCTGCCAAACACACCATTGTCAGTGTCCATGGCGGCAATTTCCGTATAATTTTTCTGATCATCATTTCCTATTGTCAATTCATATCCTTATCTGAAACTGCCGGTCCCGGCAGTTCGTAATTAGATAATAAAATCTCGGAGTGTTGACTCCGAGATTTTATATTACATGTGCATTTCAGGGCTGCCTCTTACTCGGCTGCTTCAGCTTCGGGCACTTCTATCGGCATGACGCCGTCGCCCATAGCTTGTGCCACAGCTTCGCGGAGTTCATCCCCCTGAAGACCACGGAACAGAATGGTGCCGTCGCCGTCAATCATCATGATGTGTGGAATGCCCAAGATGCCGTAGAGGTCGGTGGGAATGGTCTGTCCGTTAATAATCTGCAACCAGGGGAGCTGCAGATCTTCGATTGCTTCCAGAGTGTTTTCAGGCTCATCCCACACTGCCACACCGAGAATTTCCAAGCCACGGTCGTGATACTGGCTGTAAAGATCTTTCAGCACTATTGATTCACGTCGGCAGGGGCCGCACCAGCTTGCCCAGAAGTCAACCAACAGAGGAGTACCTTTGCCGGCATAGTCGCTGAGTTTGTAGGTTTTACCGTCATGCTCGATAGTGAAGTCGGTGAAATGTTGACCGGCTGCTGTAGCCTCTTTGCGAGCAAAAGTTTCAATTACCTTTTGAATACGTTTCGAGTCGCGGAATTTGGGCCAGCGTTCCAAAGCGGCATTTAGCTCCTCAGGCTCTAAGTTATATGCTTCCTGGAGGAAGAGGTAAGCACCGAGAGCGTTGTTGGCGTTAGCGGCAATGATTGAGTCGGAAAGAGCGTTTGCGCGGTCAATGATAGCTTGTTGCTGTGCCTCGTCGGCATCTTCGGGGAGCGCCTGATATTGGCGGCCAAGTTCTTGATACGCATCGCGATAGCGGGTCCACTCGTCGTTGAGAGGAGTGCCTGAGGTTGTTTTCAATTCAAAGGTGATTTCGCCGGGTTCCACCACAAACATGCGGCCTCTGACGCCGTTAACTATCAGTCGGCCGATGAAAGGATTTTCGACTGTGCCGTCGAAGCTTACACGGCCGTTTTCAACATAAGCGCTGTCAACAGGCTGGTCAAGGTCAAAGTCAACAAGCACGACTTTCGAGCCGTCGGGGGTGTTGGAGATAGGCACGGTAAAGTTATAGCGGTTAACGTCAGCGTGGGCGGTGCAGGCGGCCAATGTAATGGCGGCAACAAAGGGCATAATGGTTTTCTTTATCATAATCCGGGTTATGTTTTTTAATTGTCATAATGCAAAAATAGTTATTTATTTTAAGATGTGGATGTCTCAGGCGATTTTTTAGCGGTTTTTAGCAATTTATTCCTTGAAAAACGCTCTATTCAGTGGTTATTTACTAACTTTGTTGCCTCTACAAGCGTTATATTTAAAGCTTGTTGACTTTTTTGTCAGCCTTTTCTATATATTTCAACTGTTTTTTATGGAAAAAATCAATGAAAATTTAGTGGAAATGCTTAGGGCCACTATTGCCCGCAACTGGAATGTGGAGGCGATGTCCGACCTCCATCAAGAAGCAATCACTTATGGCCAACTCGCCACTCGCATAGCTCGCAATCACCTCCTTTTTGAAAAAGCCGGTATTCGTCCGGGCGATAAAATTGCCCTCATCGGCAAGAACTCGGTCAACTGGGCGGTCGCCTTCCTGTCGTGTCTGACCTACGGCGCCACATGCGTGCCCATTCTTCATGAGTTCCACCCTGACCAGATGACCGATTTGATTAATCACTCCGACGCACGACTGCTCTTTGTTGACACAGCTATCTGGCAACAACTCAACATAGGCAAATTCCCCTCGCTCGATGGCGTTATCGACATAGACTCCGATACCGCACTCGAAACCCCGGCGCGCCGCTTTGCCGATGCCGTCAACAACTTCGAGGATAGCTTTAAAGCTTCATTCCCCGATGGTGTTACCCCCTCCGATTTCTCCAGCCGCTATTTCTCGCCCAACCCCGACGACCTCGCCGTTATCAACTACACTTCCGGCTCTACCGGTAATTCCAAAGGCGTTATGATTCCCTATCGCGCTCTTTGGAGCAACGCCCGCTACGCGGTCGACAACATCCCCTATCTCCACCCCGGCGACGGCATGGTGTCGATGCTCCCGTTAGCCCACATGTTCGGAATGCTCGTCGAGCTTATTTTCCCGCTGCTTAAAGGGTGTCATATCACATTCCTCGGCCGCGTTCCATCACCTAAAATTCTCCTCGACGCCTTTGCTGAAGTCAAGCCAAAACTGGTGGTAACAGTGCCATTGGTCATTGAAAAAATCGTGCGCAACAAAGTTTTCCCCGCTCTGCAGAAACAGCCGGTGAAGACTCTCGCCAAAATTCCCTTGCTCAACAAAGTCATTTTTTCAAAAGTCAAAAAGCAGATGATAGCTGCTTTTGGCGGCAATCTTGAGCAACTGATTATCGGTGGAGCTGCTCTTAGCTCGGAGGTCGAGGCATTCCTGCGCCGCATCGGCTTCCCCTACACTATTGGCTACGGCATGACAGAATGTGCCCCGCTGATTTCCTATTGCGAATGGTCGACTCAAAAAGCCGGTTCATGCGGCAAGGTTGTTGACCGCATGGAGGTTCGCATCGACTCCCCTGATCCCGCTCATCAAGCCGGCACTCTTTGGGTTAAGGGTGATAATGTCATGCTCGGTTACTATAAGAACCCCGAAGCCACCGAGGCCGTTATGGATGTCGATGGCTGGATGAACACCGGCGACGTGGTTGAGCGCGACGCCGACGGCTACCTCTTTATTCGCGGCCGCGACAAGAGCATGATTCTCGGTCCTTCCGGCCAGAATATCTATCCCGAAGAGATCGAAAACGAGCTCAATACGCTTCCTTTCGTTGCCGAGTCGCTCGTTGTGGAGCGCGGCGGCAAACTTGTTGCTTTGATTGTGCCCGACTATGAGGCTGCAAAAAAAGCATCCATATCGCGCGAAAAACTATCCGAAATCATGGACTTGAACCTCGTTCAGCTCAACCGCAACGTTCCGGCCTACAGCCGCGTTGCATCTGTCGAGCTACGCGACGAGCCATTCGAGAAAACCCCCAAACACTCCATCCGCCGCTTCCTCTATAAATAACAACTTCCCTCAACAATGTCAATAGTCCACAAATTCAAACACGCCGTGAGGCTCTTCGCCGAGTCAATCACCCCGGTATCGTGCCGGCTGTTTGGCGACCGTGGCCACTTCTTCTTCCTTTGCGGAGTGGTTGGCGTGTTGTGTGGCTGCGGAGCGGCATTAATGAAATTGCTGATAGGGCTGATTTCAAAAGCAGTCGTCGGGGGGCTGCCGGTTGCACACTCTACCTGGCATCTGCTTCTGTTTCCGTTCCTGGGCATAGTGCTTGCCGGCATCTACGCCCGCTACATCATCAAACTGCCCCTTGAGCATGGCACCGAGCGCCTTAACGTTGCCCTCCGGAAGAAAAACTATTATATGCCGTCGCGACTGGTATTTGCCCCGATATTCGGCGCATCACTAACCCTCGGCTTCGGCGGCTCGGCCGGCTCTGAAGGCCCTATCGCCTATACTGGAGCTGCCATTGGCAGTAATCTTGGCCGGGCATTCGGCTTGACCGACCAACAGATGCGTGTGCTCATCGGCGTTGGAGCCGGGTGTGGCATTGCCGGCATCTTCAAAGCCCCCATAGGCGGCGCCCTGTTCACTCTTGAGGTAATGGCTTTGGAAATAACCACCTTTTCAGTTATAGGCCTCCTTGTTGGCTGCCTGATGGCCGGCGTTACCGCCTATCTGCTCTCCGGATGCACTATGGACATTCCCTATCATGCCGTCAAAGCGTTCGACCCGGCGATATTGCCCGCTGTGGTGGCAATGGGCATAGCGGTCGGTGCCTATTCGCTATGGTACACATTCTGCATGACCCGCAGCGAGAAATTCCTCAACGGATTTTTTAAAAACGTGTGGGTCAAAAACATTTTTTCCGGCCTGTTTCTTGCGCTATTGCTATTCCTGTTTCCCAACCTTTATGGCGAGGGCTACGATGTGGCAGGCAATTTGATGAACGGACGCACCGACACACTCATGGACGGCTCTATCTTCCACGCTGTCGGCCCCTGGGGCATAATGGCCGTGTTGGCCGCAACCTTGGCCGTCAAGGGTTTTGCCACTCAGACCACCAACTCAGGAGGTGGTATCGGTGGTGACTTCGCGCCGACATTGTTTGCCGGAGCATTAGCCGGCTATCTCTTTGCCATCTTCTCAAATCAGGTGTTCGGCACCCACCTGTCGGCCCCTGATTTTGCCTACTTCGGCATGGCCGGAGCAATGGCCGGGTGCATCCAAGCGCCGTTGATGGCGCTCTTTTTGACCGTAGAGATGAGTGGCGACTTCTCCATGTTCCTACCATTGATGATTGCGGCTGCAATCTCCTACGGCATGGTGCGCTTCTGCTCCTATCGCTGGCGCGAAATTTTCTACCCCGTCTGGCACCACCACCTCAACAAAGCCTCCGAGTGACCTTGCATCCATAATTTCCGGCAACGGGATAGAAAAGCGTTTCAACGGTAGATATTCTTTGTTTGCTCAACATCGTCAACACTTTTCAGCGTGGACTCATCGGCTCCTTTGACTTGACGTCCTCGGACTGCGTCCGAGTTTGGCATAAACGTCGCTGCTGCGCAGCTCAATGTGTAGACAAATTCTTTACTCGGTTTTATAACATTTCAACCGGGTTTTGCGACTGATCCACTTTTAGTGCCCGCGGCGATTGCGAGTGACAATAGAATAGCCTTTATGTGATTCCCATCGTGCAATCTGATTTCCTGACACAGCCGGAGCGCAATACACCTATGCTACAAGAGCTATGAGGTTAATGGCTTGATATATTGCGCAGCCGGTTGCGTCAAGTAAAGAAAAATCAGGATTTCTGCTTTTGAAGTTCTCGGGGGTTATTTCTTTTTGGATTGGTCAATTTGGCGGAGGAGGGCGTCGACGGCGGCTTTGAGTTGCTGGTCTTCGCCGGTAACGATAACGGCGGGGTCGTTGGCAATCTTGATGTCGGGCTCCAGCTGGGTGTTTTCAAGATAAGAGCCGTCGGGGAGCTGATAGCCTACGACGGGGATGCCGAAGTAGAGCGACGGATCTTGAAGGGTCAGCCAGTTGACCGAGGTCATGGTGCCGGCTACGGGCATGCCTACGAGTTGACCAATGTTTTTGTGTTTGTAGACCCAGGGGGTGCCATGAGCGTTGGAGTAGCAGGGCTCTGCCATGAGCATGATTGAGGGTTTGTCCCATCGGCGCGACGGCATGTCGCCGATTTCAACGTTGCGGATTACCTGAGTGAAATATTTCTCGCCGGAGAGGAGCACCTCAACATCTTCGTGCAGGCGGCCACCGCCGTTGAAGCGGATGTCGACAATCACGCCTTCGCAGTTGTTGTAGCGACCGAGCAGGTCGGAATAGACTTTGCGGAAGGAGGCATCATCCATCGACTCGATGTGGACGTAGCCGAGGCGACCGCCTGATAGACGTTCAACGTCGGCCTGACGTTGTTTGACCCAACGGTCGTAGAGCAAGTTGCTCTCGTAGGCAGCCGGAACGGGCATGATAACCTCTTCAACGGTTGCTTTGCCATCGGCGGGAGTAAAGCCGATGAGAGTCTTCTTCCATGCGGTGTTGTTGAGGAGAGAAGCTATATCGGCACCGGCTTTGAGTTGGGTGCCGTTTATATAGGTGATGATAGCGCCGGGCTTAAGCTCGGTCCATGCGTTGTCAAAGGGGCCGCGCTGAATAATCTCAGCCACTTTGAGACCATTGCCGGTGTAGGTGAGGTCGAATATAAGGCCGAGGCTGCCGGTGCGGTCGGTCACGTTGTTGGCTTCGTTGCCTCGATAGCCGCTGCCGGTGTGGCTCACGTTGAGCTCACCGAGGAGCTCCGAAAGCATTTCGGAGAAGTCGTAGTTGTTGTTGATGTGAGGAAGGAAGCGACGGTAGTTGGCAGTCATAGCGGGCCAGTCAACACCGTGGAGCGTAGGGGTGTAGAACATTTTATCTTCCTGAAGCTTGACGTAGTCAAACATTGCTTCGCGCTCGGCAGCCAGATCAATGGTTTGGGGCGTAGAACCGGTAACGGCTTTGGTTTTGCCGCTGTCGACCTTGTAGGTTTTCATCTTGTCGCCTGAAATGAGGAGGGTTTTGGCGTCGGCAGTGGGGATGAGCGCACCGCCACCTTTGAGGCCCAGACGGGTGTCGACTTTGGCTTCGGGATCGCGCAATTCGAGCGCCCAGAGATCGAAGTCGCCATCAGTGGCAGCGAGATAGTAAAGCTTTTTGCCGTCGTTGTCGACCCAAGCATCGCTGATAGAGGTAGAGAAGGGGGTAAGGCGGACGACGCGGTCTTGGAGGCCTTCAATGTCAACTTTCAGAGGCTCAGCTTTTTTGTCCTTGTCTTTATCCTTATCCTTGTCTTTGTCTTTGTCGGCTTTTTTGTCGTCGGCTTCTTTAGCCTTTTTCTCTTTTTGCTTTTCAAGCTCTTTGCGGAGCTGATAGTCTTCCTCGGAGAGCATATATTTATCGTAGGCGTCGCGAGTGAGGAACGCAATCATGACATCTTCTTGAGTGCCCCACGAGGCGTGGTTGCGCATGCCGTAGCGCTCTGAGAGGAACAGGACAGCCTCGCCGTTCATCACGAAGCGGGGTTGCTGGTCGGTGTATCCGCTGCGGGTGAGGTAGTGGAGCTGACGGTCAGCAATGTTTACAATAGCAATGTCAGAGTAAGGGTCGTGGCGGTTGCCGAGGGTTTCGAGCACGAGCCAGTGAGAATCCGGGGCCCAGTTATATTCAAAGGCGCCGTTGCGGTAGGCATAGGTAGATCCGTCGGTTATTTGAGTGGTCTTTTTGGTTTCGGTGTCATAGAC
>CAMWUH010000094.1 GCA_947177325.1 uncultured Bacteroidales bacterium | reverse complement strand
CCCGCGACCCCCTGCGTGACAGGCAGGTATTCTAACCAGCTGAACTACCACACCAGATTTATTTGTTTTGGAGGGCTTGACAATTCTGTCGTTTGCGATTGCAAAGTTAGGCTATTTTTTTTAATTGACCAAATGTTTTTTGTAATTTTTTCAAATATTTTTTAGTTCGGAGAGTTAACTGCAAGAAAATCAGTGTTGAAGCGGCCTGATTATTGGGCGGATACTGCGATTTTGCGGCTCATGGTTTTTGAGGTGACACCATCGGCTGTCACTGAGGCTTGGTAGAGATAGATGCCGCGCGACACTCGGCGCCCGTTCAGGTCGGTCAAGTTCCAGTTAATAGGGAAGCCCATAATCATATCGCCGCGACCGGTGCGGGTGGTTGACCACACTTTGTGGCCTAAAAGGTTGAAGATGTTGAGAGTTACGTCGACTTCTGCCGCGGGGCGGTCGTAGCTGAGATAGAAGTTGGCTTCAACGCTGGCGGGGTTGGCATCGGTGTAGATGTCGTAGATAGTGGGGGTGGCTGAGTCGCTGACTTGGAAATAGATGGTAGAGTAGGCCGAGTTGGCGCTGCCGTCCCAAACTCTCAGGCGCAGTTCATGAGCTCCAACGGGAAGGTCGGTCAAGGGGTAGGCGATTGTGCCGCCGGGAGAGCCGTCGGCATTGGGAGTGTAGTATTGGGCCACGTCGGTGTAGGATTTGCCACCGTCGAGTTTTAGCGAAATTTGGTGTCCGATACCGGCCGAGCCGATGTTGATAACTCGGTTATCGGTGATTTCAGCGATGGCGATCGGCGAAGGATTGACAACGGCGCCGTCGGTAAAAGAGCGGTGGTTGAGATAAAAGCTCTTGATGACAGGCGGAATTGTGTCGGCAGCGGCATTTTCGTCAGTGCCGTAGATATAGAATCGGTCCTCGAGTCCGCCGGCGGCTACTCCGGTCGAGCTGTGGGCATAGAGATTGATTGAGGCGTTGCGGAAATTGTTGGCAATTTCACTCGACATCGGTATTTTAATGTGGAAAATGCCATCCTTAACGGAGTCGTTAGCCTCAAACAATCGCTCGCCGTGGAGGTCAAATGCTGATTTAACCCCGGCCGAGCCGTAGCCCAGGGTTATGAGCGAGCGGTCGGCATCGTAGAGGGTGGCGTTGAGTTTGCCGTTGAAGTCGCTCAGCGGTGTGCCGTCGTAGTTGGCGATATGGCCGCTGACTACAACGTTTTGGTTGGCCTGAATAATTATTTGCTTGCTTTCATCGGCAGGGTCGATGCCATTGATTGCGTCAATAATCACTTGATTGGCAGGAGTGATGGGGCGCATGGAGGGGTCGCCCATGAGCACGAAGCGGAGTTTGTTGCCGTTGCTCTGGATATCGCCCGTCTGGATGCCGTCGGTACCGATAAGTTTGCGGTAGTCGTTTTTTGTGGTCCGGTAGATTTCACCTATTGTGTAGGGGCGGCCGTCGGGGTGCATGTCGAAGCAGTGGCGCGCAAATGATGCTGACAACGGACCGTTGTCAGAGATAAACACAGGACGGTTGGCCGAGATAACGGCGATCGCGCCGCCGGTTGAGAGTTTCCACATGATTTCGGCACCCGAAATGGAGGTGTGGTCCCAGCGGAGAAATTCGCAGGTGGCGGCGTAGACAATCGGATAGCAACTCAGGTGGAGCGAATTGATATCGGCGTAGGTCAGGAGGTTTTCGTGGGTGAGGGTAGTGGGGTTGGCGTGGCCTATATAAGAGAAGTAAGTGACGCCCTCGCTCAGTGTGCGTTTCAAGGCCGGGTTGGCTTTGGTGGTGGTGCCTTCGCGCGGGTAGAAGTCAACATAGATTTTCTCGAAGAGGGTGTTGGCGCCTCTCTTCGAGGCGTTGGCTTCACGCCACATGCGCTCGGTTTGATTAAGGTGAACGCCACCATCTTCGTCGTCGGCCACAAAGAGGAAGCGGTTGCGCCAGTTGTTAATGGGCATGCTCTCTTCGTAGGCTATGATTTTGTCAACGGCAGCTTTGGCGTCGGAGGTTGACGTTACCGGCAGACGACCAACGGCAATTGAGTAGTAGTCGGCCGTTGGTGAAGAGCCTGAGTTGTCTTCCAAAAAGGCGAAGTAATCGTCGGTGGTGTAGCTGTCGGTGTCGGAATCGCCGTTAGTGGTTTGCCACAGAGGCATTTTGGGATAGGGGAGATTTTTGACCTCCGGCGAGAGCTGGCGGTTGTCGTAAGAGCCACGGCCGAAGAAAAGGGCGTAGCGAAGCTTACGACCCGACTCGGCCGAGCGGTCGTAAAACATTTTCAGACATTTGCGAAAAGCCATAGGGTCGGGCGAGCCTGAAGCAAATTCGTTAAACACCAGTTGCTGGTCAAGCACCAACACGCTTAGCGAGTCGGGGCCGTTGCGCCGGCGGTCGGCCAGGCGGTTAGCCTGGGTAATATAGTCGGCCGGCACGAATATAACCATGTCGGGGGTGTCGGCGCCGTGTATGTTTTGATTAGCCACGCTGCCGCAGTATTTCGGGGAGGGGAATTTTGAGTCGGGGTTAAACGCCACAATGGTTTTCTTGCCACTGGTGGTTGTCGAGGCCACGACTGAATTTGAGCCGGCTGTAGTGGGGAGCTCCGTAACGTTGTGAGGGTCGGTAACGTCAAGAACGCGCGTTGATGCGGTGGCATCCTTAATTTCCATTCGCTGCGACGACACATTGAAAATCAGCGGGTCGGCGCCGAGGGCTATGGGTCGATCGTAGGTTGCTATAATGTAGTCAAGGCCGGCAACAGTGGGCTGGTAAGAGAATGTGCAATCAATCGTGAAGTCGATTTTCGAGCCTTTGTGCGTGGTTTTGTGGGTGTTTGACAAGCGGCTGTAGTGAGCGTGCTCAGCGGTCATGGCCGAAATTACATCAGGCTTCGATTGGTTAATCGGTTCGCCATCCAGGCTGATGACGATTGTGCCACCCCCCTTGCTGTTACTGATAAACTGATAGCTGAGCGACAATGATTGCTCTTCAGTTTCGGAAAATCCGGGGAGCTCGAGGGTGATAGTTTGCTTTGGGTTTTTCACGAAACTTTCGCCAATAAATGTGGCGCCTGTGGTTGAGGCGGGAATAAGTTCCTTTTCATGCACTTGGATGTGAGACCATGACTTGGCAGGAGTGGCTGATGAGGTCGATGGTTCGGCCATTGGTATCGACTCGTCAAGGTCATCAATGTCGGCATCGGTAAGGAAGTAGTAGCCGACGGTTGAGTAAGTGTTGTTGAGGGGTCGGCGTGCGGAGCTCAGATAAGCAGTGCCCTCGCCGTAGAAAAGTATGGAGCCGTCGGCTGAGCGGATGGTTTGCACACGAGGCAGGTCGTCATATTGCAACGATGGAATCATCTGCAACTCCACCGGGCGACCGCCGCACCCGAACACTTTCACTGCAGCCGGGTCGTTAAAGCCCATTTGGCGGAGTGCCGAAGGGGTAAGTTGGTACAGGCCATCGGTTTCAACCGAGATTTTAACCCATCGGCCTTCGGCAAGGCGCGACTTGGAGGTGTAGAAATCAAGGTCAAAAGCGTGGGCGCTCGCAGTGGCAACAAGCATTGCCACCACAAGACTGATTTTAGCGCAAAAAGCTGTGAATAAGGTATTTGATTGACTCGTAGAGGTCATAGTATTATTCGTGAATAATGAGAGAGGGTATAGGTATACGAATAAATAACGCTCCTACACTTATTTTATTGTGTAAGAGCGCTAAAGAGTTACATTAAACTCCTTTCATCAAAAAGATAATGCAAGGAGCACCGGGTCTTAGGCTACTTTCAGCAAGAAGTAGTTTTTCTTACCCTTTTGAATGAGGATATATTTGTCTTGGAGCAGGAGGTCGGCCGTGGCGGGTGCATAAACGTCGGTGACTTTCTCTTTGTTGATTGAGAAACCGCCTTGCTGGGCGAGTTTGCGCAATTCGCCCTTTGAGGGGAACACTGCTGCGCGGTCGGTCAGCAAGTCGGCAATGCTTACGCTGCCGTCGAGGTCGGCGCGGCTGATTTCAAATTGCGGAACACCTTCAAACACAGCCAGCAGCGTGTCCTCATCTATGCGGCGAAGAGTTTCATTAGCGTGGTTGGAGAAGAGAATTTGCGATGCTTCAACAGCAGCTTCGTAATCTTCAGCCGAGTGTACCATTGTGGTGATTTCCTTGGCCAGACGGCGTTGCAGCGGGCGTTTTGATGGGTCTTCAGCTTGCTCGGCAATGAGAGCTTCAATCTCTTCGCGTGAGAGCTCAGTGAAGATTTTGATATATTTTTCAGCGTCGGCATCTGTCACGTTGAGCCAGAATTGATAGAATTTATAGGGCGAAGTGTAGCGAGGGTCGAGCCAGATGTTGCCACTCTCGGTTTTGCCGAATTTGCCGCCGTCAGCTTTGGTGATGAGGGGGCAGGTGATGGCATGTGCATCGTCAGCGCCCGCCACACGGCGTATCAGCTCGGTGCCGGTGGTCATGTTGCCCCATTGGTCAGAACCGCCGAGCTGCAGGCGGCAGCCTTGAGTGCGGTAGAGGTGGAGGAAGTCGTAGCCCTGAAGCAATTGGTAAGAAAACTCGGTGAACGACATGCCCTCACGCGACTCACCTGAAAGACGTTTCTTAACCGAGTCTTTTGCCATCATGTAGTTGACGGTGATGTGCTTGCCGATGTCGCGAATAAATTCAAGAAATGAGAACTGCTTCATCCAATCGTAGTTGTTGACAAGGATGGCGGCATTAGGAGCATCAGAGTCAAAATCGAGGAATTTGGCCAATTGACGCTTGATTGCTTCCTGATTGTGGCGAAGGGTTTCTTCGTCAATGAGCTTGCGCTCCTGGCTTTTCATTGAGGGGTCGCCAATCATGCCTGTAGCGCCACCTACCAAGGCGATAGGTCGGTGGCCCGAGCGCTGCAGATGGCGAAGCATCATAACGCCTACCAAGTGGCCGATATGCAGAGAATCGGCCGTCGGGTCAATGCCGAGGTAGGCACTGGTCATCTCTTTTTTGAGCTGCTCTTCAGCGCCGGGTGTAGCTGAGTGGAGCATCCCGCGCCAGGTTAATTCATCTATGAAGTTCATCGTTAAAAGACTATTTTTTTAATTATGTTTTTATTTCAATTTGCCGAGGGCGGCGGCTATGCGGCTGAAGGCTTCGCGGAGTTTGTCGTCGGCTGTGGCATAGCTGAGACGGATGTAGCCGTCGAGGCAGAAAGCAGCGCCGTCAACTGTGGCTACATGGGCCTCGTTGAGCAGATAGAGCACCAGGTCGGCCGACGAGTTGATGACGGTGCCATCTTCCGCTTTGCGACCGATGAACGCGGTCACGCGGGGGAACAGATAGAATGCCCCTTGCGGCTCGTTCACTTCCAGGCCCGGGATTTGACGCGCAAGCTCTACCACCAGGTCGCGGCGGCGACGGAATGCCGCACACATATCTTTGACGCATTGCTGCGGTCCGTTGTAGGCCGCTTCGGCGGCTTTCTGGGCTATTGATGAGCAGCCGGAGGTGTATTGGCCTTGAAGCTTGGTCACGGCTTTGGCTATCGGCAGCGGAGCGGCGCAGTAGCCCACGCGCCAGCCGGTCATGGCGTAAGCCTTGGAAACTCCGTTGATGATGACCACACGGTCAGCAATCTCCGGAAACGAGGCCATCGATGTAAACTCGCCGGCGAAGTTGATATGCTCATAGATTTCGTCGGCCAGAATAATGATGTCGGGGTATTGGGCGAGCACGTCGGCCAGCGCTTGGAGTTCTTGGCGGCTGTAGACGGCGCCGGTAGGGTTGGATGGCGAGCAGAGAAGCACCATGCGGGTAGCCGGGGTAATGGCTTGACGCAAGCGCTCGGGAGTGATTTTAAATTCCTGTTCAATGGTGCAGGGCACTTCAACAGTGGTGGCGCGCGCCAGTTTCACCATCTCTACGTAAGAAACCCATGCCGGAGTGGGGATAATCACTTCGTCGCCGGGATTCAATGTGGCGAGAATAACGTTGCAGAGCGCTTGTTTGGCACCGTTGCCCACAACGATTTGTTCAGGAGCAAATTTAACGCCGTTTTCGCGCTCGAGCTTTTCGCTGATGGCTTTGCGCAGCGACATATAGCCGGCCACTGGTGTATAGAACGAGAAGTTTTCGTCGATAGCTTTGTGGGCTGCTTCTTTAATATGGTCGGGGGTGAAGAAGTCGGGCTCGCCGACTGCAAGGGAGATTACGTCGATACCGGCAGCTTTGAGCTCGCCTGCTTTCTGCGACATTGCCAAAGTGGCCGATGGGGAAAGCGATTGGATAAGGGCGGAAATTTGCATAATTTATGTTATAGTGAATGGGGTTGTTGGCAGATTGATTTTTAGGGCTATTTGAGGAGGTCGGGACGCAGGCGCCGTGTGCGTTCGAGGGCTTGCTCGTGACGCCAGGCGTCGATTTTGGCCTGATGGCCTGAGAGGAGCACATCGGGCACGCGCCAGCCGTTGTAGTCGGCCGGACGGGTATAGACCGGCGGCGCAAGCAGATTGTCTTGAAACGAGTCGCTGAGCGCGCTCTGCTCATCGCCGATAGCCCCGGGTATAAGGCGCACTATTGCATCGGAGATGGCGATGGCGGGGATTTCACCCCCGGTCAGCACATAGTCGCCGACTGATATTTCGCGCGTTATGAAGTGCTCGCGGATTCGGTAGTCAATCCCTTTGTAGTGGCCGCAGAGAATGATGATGTTGTTGAGCATCGACATTTGGTTGGCCATCGGTTGGGAAAATGTTTCCCCGTCGGGCGACGTGAAAATCACCTCATCATAGTCGCGCTCGGCCTTCAACGCTGTGATGCAACGGTCGATTGGCTCGATTTGCATTACCATCCCCGCCTCTCCTCCGAAGGGGTAGTCATCCACCTTCCGATGCTTGTTGGTGGTGTAGTCGCGGAGATTATGAATGGCAAATGTAACAAGCCCCTTATCCTGCGCCCGTTTGAGAATGGAGCAGTTCAACGGCGATTGAAACATTTCGGGGAGCACTGTTAATATATCGATGCGCATCTTCTACTTTTCTTTTAGAATGTTGCAAAGTTAGCGTTTTTTTGTGTAATACCCAAACATTTGCCCCTTTCTGATGCGTGAAAAAAAGTGCCGGGGCGCGATGCTCCGACACTCGGGGTGTGTTTTCATTGGCAATTTAAGGTTCTTTCTGCTTTTTCTAATAAAAAATCAATATTTTCGTTAACACTCTCACGAGCTTCATGAAAACTGCGATATGTTCTTTCTTTGCTTCTTGTATGGAATTATGTGCATTTGTTTTTGTATGATTCTCAACTTTATAGGCACGAAAAAAGGGCCACATCCTAACACTCTTTTCTCGTTACAGGAAAAAGGCTCTGGACATGGCCTTGTAATGCAGCAAGAAAAAAGCAGGTTGCGCCCTGGGTGGGTACAATCCTACTTTCGACTGATCGGAAGGCTTACTTAGAATAAATTGTCCAGATTTATTTCCACCGAGCCGAATAGTCTAAAGTCGTTGTTTCTAATATTTAAGGGGAGTTAACTGTCTGTTTTGTGATTAAAAAAGTTAGTTTGTCGTTTCTAAGTAAGTTTCGATAATTAGTTGATACTAAGC
>CAMWUH010000093.1 GCA_947177325.1 uncultured Bacteroidales bacterium | reverse complement strand
ATTATCTGAGTATCAAAGTAGATATCCCTTGACAAATCATTGAAGAGGGAATTTCGTTTATTATCCAATTGCGCAAGTTCAGCATTTTTTTCTGCAAGCTTATTTTTTTCCTCAGAAAGTTCCTCTTTCAAATGATCTTTGTGAGTCTCATACTTCTCAATCTCTTTTTTATTCGAGCGCAATTCTCCATAGGCGGTCAATGTCATATCAAATACTATACCCCAAATGATGTAGACTATGAAGCCACAGAATATGACTGCCCAGACATTAATATCATGTACTGCCATATTCATATTAAAATCAGGATATTCTCCTAACTTCGTCAAAATCTCAATATTATAAATTTTTTGGGCTATAAGGTAAGCCAGGATGCAATCGAAAATAAAAGTAATTCCTAAAACGCATCCTGTTTTTAGATATTTAGTCCACGATGATTGTTGCATAAAGAAATGAAGCCCGTAGCCCAAACCCATAAAAATCACAGGAGCGCATAATATGAAAGCAAGTTCTCCAATACCATCGGAAAGGGCGTGAGGAATAGCTTTAGAATCAAACATCGCATCGCCGATTCCTATATTCACATCAAAATTTTTGAAAAAAGCCGAATAGAATGTTGAACTGTAGAAAATAAAAAGGTATAATGTTATGATGACCAGAATTGTGAGCCCGATATAAAGTTTAACTTTAGCACTTCGATTTTCTTCTCCATCCTTGTTTTTAGCTTCAATTAGCTTTATATCATTCTCCTTTATTTGTTCTTCTTTGTCAGCTATTTTTTGATTAATTTTGGTCAATTCTGCATTAACATTAGATATTGCATCGTTAGTTTCAACGATTTTTTTCTGTAACTCGTTTTTATACTCGTTTTGTATTCTTACGTCATTTGCCTGTTGTTGCTTTTCCAAGTTATATACGCGGAGTAAAAATCCACTAAAAACGGGTAAACTCGCCGTCACCATTCCACAAATGCGAGTACCATAATAAACATAGGTTTCATCCTTTGATTTGGCATCGTTGGGAACAGATGAAACGGTAGTAGAGGGCGCAACGTTTGGCGCCGTTGTTTGAAAGAGATTCTTTATTGAATTTTTTAGACTCATGATATTAGTCATTTAGTTGGCTTAAAATGTCGGCCAATGAAACATTCTTTTTGACGGAATCAAACATAAAATCGGCAATTTCTTCGATCTTCTCTTCCGCAAAATCCATTTTTGAGATATAGCGTTTCATCAAATTTCGCTCGGTCGGGTCAATTACACCATCAGCATAGGCGATTTGTGCCATATTGTATAAAAACTGAATTTTTCTTTCAACAGTTGATGGTAATATAAAAGAGGATCCGGCATTTTTTACAGTCGCTACAATCTCAGATTGAGACAAACCATATTGTTCTGTACCAATCTTATACAGCATCTCGAGTTCTCGCACATCAATAATGCCATCAGCTAACACCATACAATACAAGCTGAGGAATTGCGATTTTATACTTTCATCCATAATAATGTAACAATGCCGCGGTCATCCCCTCGTTGGCAATAAGTTTAGGTTAAGAAAAAAGAAAAGCGCAGGAGTCTGTATCGGTTGCCGTCCTACACCTTGAGGCTTCTCGCATTGCCCATCAATAGTTGGACGGCAACGTCAGAAGCCCACGCTAATATATGCAATCATAGTATCAAGCGCACTGCCAATAAGGGGAAACGCACTAAATACTAAATATTTACATATCCACAGGGCATCTACCGTTGCTCAATCCTTGACTATTGATAGAAATTTTGCGAGAATTTCAAGGTGTCAAGAATCAGCGCGGATAAACGCTTAAAAAAATGTCTGCTGACCCTACCGTCTAACCCTGACCGGGCTTCCGGCGGTCTGCGCTACAAAGATATAACCAAAATCGAGAAAAAGCAAAAAATATGAGAAAAATAAGAATGGAGGCGGAGTGAATGGACCGCTAAGCCATATAAGGCGACTAAGGGAGTTAAGGGTAAGAGGAAGGGGATTTTTGTGATAAAATATATTAAAAATGAGATTTTGGGGCAAAACATGTCTTCAAACACATTTTTAATTTTGTTACTTACTATATTTATTTGTAATTTCGTGGCAATACCATGAAACCAACAACGCTCGCCGTCGCGCCGAAAAAGCTCAAAGCGAGGTTGCCATCCATAGCCACTAATTTACCTAAAACATAATTCCACGATATTATTACCACCATGAGTTACCTTAAGTTTGATAAAAACTTAATGATCAATCTCGAGCAATCGCTCCCAAAGGAGATGCTACGCACCAATCAGGCGGGTGCTTACCACTGCACCACCGTGGTTGACTGCAACACCCGCAAGCAACATGGCTTGCTGGTTATCCCAATGCCTGGGAGAGATAACTACACACCGAGCGTGCTACTATCGTCGCTCGATGAGACGGTCATTCAGCACGGAGCCCCCTTTAATCTCGGCATCCACCGCTACAAAGGAGGCGTTTACAGTCCTAACGGCCATAAGTACATACGCCAGTTTGACTGCGAGTCAGTGCCAACTGTTACCTATCGCGTAGGCGGTGTGATACTGACGAAAGAGAAGGTGTTCATTTCAGAAGAGAACCGAATTCTCATTCGCTACACTCTGGTAGAAGCCCACTCCCCGACAACTCTCCAATTCCGCCCTTTCCTCGCCTTCCGCGAGGCTAACGAGCTTTGCGTGGCCAACGATAAAATCAACGGCACGATGGAGCCGGTTGATAATGGTGTAGCCTGCTGTCTCTACGATGGCTACCCGACTCTCTATATGCAACTTAGCCGGAAGCCTGAGTGGCACGACGACCCGCATTGGTATAAAGACATCGAATATGTCAAAGACCTTGAGCGAGGTGTGCCCTACTGCGAAGACCTCTATGTGCCGGGCTATTTCAGCATCAACATAAAAAAAGGTGAGTCAATTATCTTCTCAGCCGGTACATCGGCTATTTCGCCCCGCTCGCTCAATAAATTATATGAGAAGGAGATTGCCGGCCGCACACGTCGTACATCATTCTACAACTGCTTGAAAAACGCTGCCAAGCAATTCTATCTCAAGGAAGACGGACGCGAATATATGCTCTCAGGCTATCCCTGGGGCACCATACTTGCGCGCAACACACTGATGTCGCTTCCGGGCAACACCTTGGCTATCAATCATCAGGCCGATTTCGAGGCTATCATGGAAACGATGATTCACGCCCTCAACCGCTACTTTACGCAAGGTCTTACCTCATCGACCATTCATGGCATTGACCTGCCCGACATTCCGCTATGGGCTATATGGACCGTTCAACAATATGCCAAATCAGTCGGTATGGATGCCGCTCGCGAGCGCTACACACAGTTTGTCACTGACACACTTGATTTCGTGGCTGACAACCTCCACCCCAACCTGGTGGTCAATGCCGACGGCTTGGTTGAGACCAACGGCTTGTCAGAACCAGCCTCATGGATGAACGCCTCAATCGACGGCCATCCCGTAGTGCCCCGCTCGGGTCTATTGGTCGAATTTAATGCGTTGTGGTATAACGCGCTGCGTTTTGGCGCAGAGCTCCTTGACGGCAACGAGTCACTATCTCCTATATCAGCGCGCTGGAGCGAGATTGCCGACCGCATGGCTCCCCGATTTGTTTCGACATTCCTCAACGAATCGGGCTATCTCTACGACTACGTCAACGGCAACTATGCCGACACCTCCGTGCGCCCCAACATGGCAATCGCCATAGGGCTTGACTACTCACCCCTCGATCGCCGTCAGCGCAAAGGAGTGCTCGACTTCGTCACCCGCGAATTGCTTACGCCCAAGGGACTACGCTCACTCTCGCCTCGCTCATGGGGTTACCGCCCGGCCTATCAAGGCTCTCCGCGCGAGCGTGAAGAGGCTCTGCACAATGGTCCGGCACGCCCGTGGCTGATGGGCTTTTACGCCGATGCATATTTGAGAGTATTCGGGCTGTCGGGCGCAGGCTACATCGACCGAATGCTCATAGGCTTTGAGGATGAAATGTCGCAAGGGTGCATCGGCTCATTGTCGCAACTCTACGACGGCAACCCGCCTTACACCGGTCGCGGAGCCATTTCCCACGCCACCAATGTGGCCGAGGTGCTTCGCACACTCCGCACTCTCAAGCGACTCAATTACTAACATTTCCACTCAACCCTAAAACGAAACAAAACAGAGATGAAAGCATTAATGTTTGGGTGGGAATTTCCACCTCATATCCTCGGAGGACTCGGCACAGCCAGCTACGGCCTGACTAAAGGCATGTGGGAGTGTGGCGACATGGACATCACTTTCGTAATTCCCAAACCCTACGGCGATGAAGACAAATCGTTTGCCCGAATTATAGGCGCATCGCAAGTGCCGGTGGCCTGGCGCGAGGTCAACCGCGACTACGTTGAAAGCCGCATTGGCAAAGTAATGGACCCCGACCTCTATTTCAAACTCCGCAACAACATTTACGCCGACTTCAACTATATGTCGACCAACGACCTGGGCTGCATCGAGTTCTCAGGCCGCTACCCCGACAATCTGCTTGAGGAAATCAACAACTACTCGATTATGGCCGGCGTTATTGCCCGCACTGTTGATTTCGATATAATTCACTCTCACGACTGGCTCACCTATCCGGCCGGCATTCATGCCAAGCAGGTGACAGGCAAACCACTGGTTATACACGTTCACGCCACTGACTATGACCGTTCGCGAGGACAGGTCAACCCTACAGTGTTTGGCATCGAGCGCGATGGCATGTTGCATGCCGACCATATCATAACGGTATCAGATCTCACCCGTCGCACCGTGATTGAAAAATATGGCATCGACCCGGCTAAGGTCACCACGGTCCACAACGCCGTTGTGCCCCTTCCTCCCGAACTCATCAATATCGAGGCGCCGAAGCCCAAAGAGAAGGTAGTTACATTTCTGGGGCGTATCACCATGCAAAAGGGGCCGGAGTACTTCGTTGAAGTAGCAGCCAAAGTGTTGAAAAACGACCATAACGTACGCTTCGTAATGGCCGGTTCAGGCGACATGATGGACAAGATGATTAACCTCGCCGCTCGCCGAGGCATTGCCGACCGCCTCCACTTCCCCGGCTTCCAGAAGGGTGCGGAGGTTTACCGTATGCTAAAAGCATCTGACGTCTACATGATGCCTTCGGTGTCAGAGCCGTTCGGCATTTCGCCCTTGGAGGCAATGCAAATGGGTGTGCCCTCAATCATATCCAAGCAATCAGGTTGCGCTGAAATCCTGACCAACGTAATCAAAACAGACTACTGGGATATCGACGCCATGGCCGACGCCGTTTATTCAATCTGCAACAACCCGGCCCTCTACCATCATCTGCGCGAAGAGGGGCTTAAGGAAGTGGCCCGGATCACATGGGATAAAGCCGGCCGCAAAGTAATCGATATATATAATAAGGTGTTAGGACGGTAACCCCTCCCACCCTTCTCGAGTTTAACCGTAAAAAAAAGTAACCGCTATATGAAAGCAATCAGCTTCTATTTTCAGATACATCAGCCTTTCCGCCTCAAACGCTATCGCTTTTTTGACATTGGCAACGACCACTACTATTACGACGATTTTGCTAACGACGACATAGCCGAGCGCATAGGCCGTCGCAGCTACATCCCGGCAGCTGAAACCCTTCTGCGCATGATCAACGACTCCGGGCGCAAATTCAAATGCGCCATCTCGGTGTCGGGTGTTGCGCTTGAACAACTCGAGCAATATGTGCCTGAGATGATTGACCTGCTCAAGCAGCTTCATGACACCGGCTGCGTTGAATTCCTCGCCGAAACCTACGCCCATTCTTTGGCATCGCTGACCGACCCCGAAGAGTTTGCTCAGCAAGTGAAAGTCCATGCCGACAAACTTAATCAGTTGTTTGGCGCCAAACCAACAGTGCTTCGTAACTCAGAGCTGATCTATTGCGACGAGATGGCTCCGCAAATTCTCGCCATGGGCTATAAAGGTTGTATTACAGAAGGGGCAAAGCATATTTTAGGCTGGAAATCGCCCAATTACATTTACACCGCTATCACTGCTCCTAAGCTTAAGTTGTTGCTTAAAAACGACCGCTTCAGCGACGATATCACCTATCGCTTTGCCGACACCTCTTGGAGTGAATACCCCTTGACAGCAGATAAATACATCGACTGGATTGCAGCCACTCCTGCAGAAGAGCAAATCGTCAACTTGTTTATGAATCTCGAAACATTTGGCGAAATGCACGATGCCTCAACCGGCATATTCCAATTCCTTGAAGCATTGCCACGCTTCGCAGCTGAGCGCGGCATCAGCTTCATAACCCCATCGGAAGCTATCGCCAAAATCAAGCCTGTAGGGTCGCTCGAAATCCCCTACCCCATTTCGTGGGCAGATGAAGCACGCGACACCTCTGCATGGCTTGGCAATGACCTTCAACAAGAAGCTTTCAAGAAGCTCTACTCGGTGGCTGAGCGTGTTAGGCTTTGCGACGACCGCCGATTGAAACAAGACTGGTATTACCTGCAGGCCACTGACCATTTCTTCTATATGGCCACCAAACATCGCACCGACGGAGCTGTCCACGCCCACTTCTCACCCTACGAAACTCCTTTCCAGGCGTTTACAAACTACATGAATGTGCTGGCCGACTTTATTGTGCGCGTTGAAGAGCAATATCCCCTCTCTATCGAAAATGAAGAGCTCAACTCACTGCTTACCACCATCCGCAATCAAGCCCGCGAAATCGAAGACCTCAACAAAGAGGTATCCTCGATGCGCAATAACCTCGACCACTACAACGAGGAGCACGCTACCCGCCAGGCCGTTGCCGAAGATGCTGAAGCCGAGCCGGAAGCTGAAGATGTTGTAGCCAAAGAGGAATCCGGGAGCGGGGATGCGCCCAAAGCCAAATCCAAGGCCAAAGCAGCGCCTAAGGCTAAAGCCGAGTCAAAAGCAAAAGCAAAAAAATAAGACTCCTATTTCGGGGCGATCCCTCACCAATCTGAAATCTGAAAGGAAAAAGGTCCGCGAACAACCCCCGCTCGCGGGCCTTTTATTCGTTCACTGTTAAGGTTTTTTGTTAAAAACTTGGCAATTTACATTATTTTACATATCTTTGCCAAATACGTGGAGTATCTTTTCTAAGAAACGGCCTTCACGGAAGTGAAATTCATTTTTCCACCAATCATTACATTAATTTTTATGGAAATGCCCCAAAAGTCTGAGCTTGAAATGGAAAATAAAGCAGACGACTTAACCTTGACCCCCGGCGAGACCGCCGAAACTACTACCGGCTCAGAAGCCGAAGTAATTGTTGATGAATCAAGCTCAATCGCTGAGCCCCTTTCATCTGATGCCATTGAAATTACCGAAAACGAAGAAACAGAAACCGCCGCCAAACGCTACGCCGACTCAGCAGAAGTGCTCGTAGCGCTGACCGAGCTGTCGCAACTCCCCGCTGATGAAATCTCGCGCGAAGAGGTGGCCCGGTTGCGACAACTTTTCCATAATTTCCAAAAGTCAGAGGCCGCAGCTACCCTCGAAGCAGCTACTGCCGCTGACGATGTTGACCCTTTTGCATTAACGCCCGTCAGCGAAG
>CAMWUH010000092.1 GCA_947177325.1 uncultured Bacteroidales bacterium | reverse complement strand
GACTTAAGGGTCTGCTTCTCCGACACGACCCTACAACCGAAGTAAATTAACCCTGCTACACGTGCTACACGACCCCTGTAACACGTGTAGCACTTGTAGCGCTTGTAGCTAAATGAGTTTCATTTGGGTGGCTGCCGTGATGGCTTCGATTGAGTTGTCGACGCTTAGTTTTTCAAGGATGTTTTGGCGATGGCGGTTGACGGTGTGGATGCTTATAGAGAGCATTGATGCAATCTCTTTGCTGAGGTGGCCGTCGCGAATGAGGCAAAGCACCTCTTTTTCGCGGGACGAGAGGAGCGATTGACGGCGGGTAGCGATGTCGGGGATGAAGGTGTCGGCCGTCAGCAGGTTGATTATGCAGGGGTCGATGTCGGGCGAGGGGGTGAGGTTGGTTGAGAGCTCATATTGGCAGAGTATCAGCCAAAATTTGCCTGAAGGGGCAAGCCCGACCATTCGGGTGGTGTTGTCGAAGTATCTGACTTTGTTGTCGTGGCAACGGATGCGCAACCGGCACCCGGCTTTATAGTGGAGTTTGCGGTCGGGGGTGAGGGAGTCAATGAATTTGAAGAACTCATATTCGAGCAATCGTTTCTGGGCCAAATCGTCGGGGTCGAGACGCAGATAGAGGTCGTCCTCATCGGTAGAAGCGAGCTGGATTGCTTCGCAGGTGGGGGCGTTGACGAGGCCGATAATGCGCCCTGCCGAGCCGGGAAAAAGGTGTGAACGGTCGGCGGCAACGTCGGTGACAACCGCGCATCGCCCTGTCACCTCCGCGATAGCCGCCACTTTGGCGCAACACGCTTGCAGCTCCTGAGCCGGGAGGGTGGCGGAGTCGAGTTGCTGGGCTTGGTAAATGGCGTTGAGTTCTTTGCGTAGAATATCCATTGAAGGAGGGTTATTTAGTAGAGTAGGGGGGCACTGATTTGAGAAATGTGTAACTGCCGTCGGCATTATATCGGCAGCAATAATGGGTCAGTCCGTTGCTGACCACCAGAACCGGGGCGTGGAGCACCGAGTTGTAGCGGGCTATCTGGTCGAAAACGGCCGGGGTGATTTTAACGGTAGGGCGCTTGTATTCCACAACAATATATGGGCGGGCGTGGTCGTCGTAGATAATCGTGTCGGCCCGCCGCTGACGCTTTATTTGAGTCAGAGCCACTTCGTTGGCAGTGTGTGAGGCGGGATAGCCCAACTCGCCTGTGAGCCACGACGCGAAGTGTTGCCTTACCCATTCTTCAGGCGTCAGAGCCACCCAGCGACCACGCAGAGGGTCGAAGATACGCGGGGCGCCGCTTTCGAGCCTGATACGCGAAGGGGGCAGCGGGGGGAGTGAAAGTTGCGGTAAATTTTCTAAAAGATTTGTCATTGGCAAAATTTGTGCGTAAATTTACAAAAAATTCCAACTCCTTCAAAGTTTTGTTTTCGCTATGGCCGAGCAGCTAACCCTTGACTCTCTGAAAAAATCGTTAAAGGCAAAGAACCTGATGCCTGTTTACCTGCTTCACGGCGAGGAGGGGTATTTTGTCGACGAAGCCTCGAAGCTTTTTGAGGAGTTGCTGCCCGAGGAGCTTCGCGATTTCAATCTTTACACCTTCTATGCCCCTCAGGTTGATGCCGATGCGGTTATCGACGCATGCCAGCGCTACCCTATGATGGCCGACTTTCAAGTGGTGATTGTCAAGGAGGCTCACCAGGTGAAGTCAAATTGGCTTTCGAAGCTTCAACCATATCTGGCCAACCCTACGCCGACAACGGTTTTGGTGGTGGTGTATCGCGGAGCTGATATGTCGGTCGACAGCAAGACGGTCTATAAAGAGTTTTCGGCGGCGTCGGCCAAGACGGGCATTCTGACGGCCAAAAAGTTGAAGCCCGCGGGTGTGCAGGCCAAAATCAAGGAGGTGGTCGAAGCCCAAGGATTGACCATAGAACCCAAGGCACAGGCAATGCTTGAGCAATACGTCGGTAGCGACATATCGCGCATCTTCAACGAGATTGCCAAGATGGCGGTGGCAATGCCCAAAGGGTCGCAAATCACCCCCGAGAGCATTGAGCGCAATATCGGCATAAGCAAAGATTTCAACAACTTTGAATTTCGCTCGGCGATAGCCAATCGCAATGCGCAACTGTCGTTTCAGATAGCCGATTATTTCAGCCGCGACCCGAAGAAACATCCTGTTCAAACCATCTTCCCGGTGTTGTTTTCGCTCTTCAGCGACCTGCTTATCGCCTTTTATTCGGCTGACAAATCGGAGCGCGGCCTGATGGCTACGTTCAAGGTGAAGTGGCCCGTTCAAGTTGCCGACGTAATGGCCGGCATGCGCCGCTACACGGCTTGGCAAGTGATTGAAATCATTGATGCCATTCGCCGTGCCGACGCTATGAGTAAAGGCATCGGCTCGCGCCAGGATGGCCACGAAATACTCCGCCAGCTCATCTTCCGCATCCTCTCGGCCCGCGGCCAGTCGCCCGTGTAGCACGTGTAGCAGTATCGCCCCCGTGTAGCAGTGTAGCAGTTGTAGCGCAAGAAACTTTTCCGCGGGAACGACCTCGTCATTAAAGGGTGGCGCGGGGGAAGGCGTCGATAAAGGAGCCGGGGGTGAGGTTGACAATCGTGATGCCGCGTGAAGTGGCGTAGTCGGCTATTTCGTGGTAGGCACGGAAGGAGATGGCAAAGCTTTCGAGCAGTTGGTGGAGCGGCCGGTGCATCTGCTCGGTGCGTTGGCGCGAGAGTTCGCGGTCGGAGTCTTTATAGAAATGAGGTTGCACTGAAACTACCTCGTTGCGGTCGTTGACCGAGAGGGTGGCAGTCCAGCTATGGTCGGCTCCCAAAAGTTTGATTCTTTCAAATCCCATGCCGATGGCGGTCATTATGGCCGGAATCATGACGTTGCGTGGGCGGGGCATTGCCCGGTTGGCGCGAAACAGAGGGTGGGTCAACCAACGGAAACCTTCGCCGCGGAGGGCGTTGTATCTAACTATTTTGAGGTTGTCGGATTGGCCGACGGGCAAGTTTCGCCCTGCCGCAAAGGGCACGAGCAGAGTCATAGGCCAGTCAACGCGCCCGAGCGCTTCAAACAGGGCCGCTACATTGGGTTCTTCTCTACCGCTTCTAAAAAAGTGGGGGTCGGCAAGTATGTAATAATCAGGCTTTATCACTCTGAAAGCCTCAGTGTTGGCAAAAAAGTTGACCGCCATGGTGGTTTTTGCCGCAAGGTCGGGGGCATGGTCGGCGAGGGCCGAGGCAAGCGAGGGGCCGTTGCCGAGAATGTAGATTTCACTGCCGGGGCGCACCTTTGGCAATCGGCAGCGGTGCGATTTCAGTAGCCACAGACCAATCGACTTGGCGGTCAGGCAGGCTTTTCGGGCGCTAAAACTCATCGTTGTCGTAGTTGTGGGTCAGCAGATATTCAACAGTGTTAATCGGTTGTATTGCCGAGGCGTTGCGAGCGGCGGAGCTGTTGAATGTAAGGGTAGACAGCTCGCGTTTCAGGTTTTGGCGGGTTAGCCATGTGCCGGGGATGAAGTCGTTGAAGAAGGCCCATCGGCGGGCGCGTTTTTCGGAGAGGGTGAAAATACGCTTGTCGCTGAGGCGGTGGGCTATGGCTTCGGCCAGGTCGTGGCGCGAGGGGTCGACGCCGTCGGTGAGGTTGAAGATGCCACCTGCGGGGGCGAGAGTCTCGGCCATGCGAGCCACGTCGATGGCGTGGATAACGCTGCAGCGGGCTTCGTTGCCGGCAATGTGGTGGTAAGAGCCGCGATAGATGCGGTTAAGCAATCGGCGGGCTTCGCCGGTCATGCCGGTGCCAATCACCAATGGCAAGCGCAAAATCGTCAGGTTAACTCCGTGGCTTTCGGCCCATTTGCCTGCGTTGATTTCCATGGCATGCTTCGACATGGCAAATTGCGTCGCGGGATTGAGCGGAGCGGTTTCGTCGATGAGCTCCCCTGCGGTGAGTCCGTAGATGTCGGTAGTGGAAAACACCACCAGATTTCTGGGCGGCCGGGCTTCGAGGGCAGTCAGCAGATTATTGGTGGCGACAACGTTGAGCAGCCGGCGGTCGCCGTCGTAGATTGCCCCGACGAGATGGTAAACGGTGTCAAACTCATAATCGGCCAAAGGGGGCACCGCCCGGGTCAGGTCGCCTTTGATATGATTGTTATCGGCCAGGCCGAGCGTTATGATGTCGTCGGCCGCTTTTTCCGAGGCGGAGGCGAGTTGTCGCCGGATGTATTTTCCAATGAAGCCGTTGGCTCCCGTGATGAGTGTTTTAGCCATGGGAATGAGGGGGGAGTGGTTATGCGAGGGAGCAAATGAGGGTGGCCGATGTGGCGTCGTCGACTCTGACTTTGATGAGGTCGCCTACCTTGAAGTTGCCGCGCGGGAACACGGCCGTTTTGTTTTGCGACGTGCGGCCCACGAATTGCTCTTTGGAGCGCTTCGAGACGCCCTCGACCAGCACCTCCATTTCCTTGCCGATGTCGCGGCGGTTGCTCTCGGCCGAGAGTTCGTTTTGGAGAGCTATCATGCGGTTGAGGCGGTCGATTTTCACATCTTCGGGCACGTTGTCGGGCATTGTACGCGAGGCCAGAGTGCCCGGGCGCTCCGAGTATTTAAACATGAAAGAGGAGTCAAACCCAACCTTGCGCATCAGCTCCAGGGTCATTTGGAAATCTTCTTCGGTTTCATCGTGGAAGCCGGTGAACATATCGCTTGTGACGGAGCAATCGGGAATAATGCGTCGGATGGCAGCTATGCGGTCGAGATACCATTCGGAGGTGTACTTGCGGTTCATGGCTTTGAGCACCTTGTCAGAGCCTGACTGCACCGGGAGGTGAATGTGGCGGCACACGTTGGGGTAGCGCGCGATGGTTTCGAGGATTGCGTCGCTCATATCCTTGGGGTGGGAGGTGGTGAAGCGGATGCGCATATCGGGGGCTGACTCCGCGACGGCGGCAAGCAGCGAAGCGAAGTCGATGGCTCGGCCCGCACACGTTGGGGTAGCGCGCGATGGTTTCGAGGATTGCGTCGCTCATATCCTTGGGGTGGGAGGTGGTGAAGCGGATGCGCATATCGGGGGCTGACTCCGCGACGGCGGCAAGCAGCGAAGCGAAGTCGATGGCTCGGCCCGAATCGTCGACATAGTTGTAGGAGTTGACGTTTTGCCCCAACAGAGTAACTTCCTTGAAGCCTTTGGCGCGGAGGTCGGCCACTTCGCGCAATATGGAGTCGAGGCGGCGCGAGCGTTCACGGCCACGGGTGTAGGGCACGATGCAGTAGGAGCAGAAGTTGTTGCATCCGCGCATGATGCTCACGAAGCCGCTGACCGTGTTGCCGCCAATGCGTGCCGGCACCACTTCGCGATAGGTCTCGGTTGTCGAGAGCTCTACATTGATAGCGGGCTGACCGGCTTCGGCAGCCGCAAAGAGGTTGGGGAGGTCGAGGTAAGAGTCGGGACCGGCCACGAGGTTAACGCCGTGGTCGTTGATCAGAGTGTCGCGCACGCGCTCGGCCATGCAGCCTATGACGCCCACAATCAGTTTGCGCCCCTTGCGCTTGAGCGACTGCAGAAACTGCAGACGGCCGAGAATTTTTTGCTCGGCATTGTCGCGGATAGAGCAGGTGTTGATCAGAACGGCATCGGCGTTGTCGAGCGAATCGGTGACGTTGTAGCCGATGGTTTCCATAACGGCGGCCACCACCTCGCTATCGGCCACATTCATCTGGCACCCGTAGGTTTCGATATATAAATTCCTGGTATTTGACATTGTTGAGGAGAATAATGAGTGTAAAGGTATTGATTTTTTCCAAAACTTTACTTAATTTTGCGCAAAATTACTAAAAGTGTGAAATTTTTCCAAGCACTCCGAGCTTAATTTATACCTTAATAAAAAATAAAGCCGGCGGCGTGGGTTCACACATCCATTGTTTTTACCTTTGCCTAAACAATTCTAAAACCAATCGATATGGCATTTCAAACTCTCACCCCGCAGGAAGCTGCAGAAATGATACCCAACGGCGCCACCGTAGGCACCTCGGGATTTACTGCCTCAGGCACTCCGAAAGTGATTTTGGAGCAACTTGCAGCCCGTGCCGAAAAGGAACACGAAGCCGGCCGTCCTTTTAAAATCAACCTCTTTACCGGTGCATCAACGACAAAACACGTTGACGGCGCTTTGGCCAACGCCAACGCCCTTAACATGCGTGCTCCTTATCAGAACACCCCCGACCTGCGCTTGCGCATCAACTCCCACGATGCCCACTATTTTGACCGCCACCTCTCAGAGCTCGCTCAGGAGATGCGCTATGGTTTCTATCCCAAAATCGACTTTGCTATTATCGAAGCAGCCGACGTCACAGACGATGGCGAAATCATTCTCGGCACAGGCGTGGGTAATATCGCTTCATTTGCCCGCATGGCCGACAAGATTTTCGTTGAAGTCAACGCCAAGCTCCCCAAATCGCTTCTGGGCATGCACGACATCGTGCTCCCCGACGACCCCCCTTATCGCCGCGAAATTCCTATCTTCTCCCCCTCTGACCGCATTGGCTCGCCGGTGCTGAAAGTCGATCCCCGCAAGATTGTGGGCGTTGTTCACTCCCACGAATATGACGGCGTAAAACCCTTTACCGAGCCTGATGCCGTTTCGGCCAAAATCGGCTCCAACGTGGTTAACTTCCTGCTCGGCGAATTGCGTGCCGGCCGAATTCCCGCCTCGTTCCTGCCGCTGCAGTCGGGCGTAGGCAATGTGGCTAACGCCGTGCTCTACGACCTGGGCGAGTCAACCGAGATACCTCCCTTCCAGATGTACACCGAGGTTACTCAAGACTCAGTTATCGAGCTGATGAAAAAGGGCAAATGCACATTCTCGTCAACATGCTCAATGACCATCAGTGACCAGGTAGAGGAGGAAATCTTCAAAAACATCGACTTCTTCCACGATAAGATTTTGATGCGTCCCGCCGAAATCTCCAACAATCCCGAAGTTATTCGCCGCCTCGGCGTTATCGCCATGAACACCGCTCTTGAAGCCGACATTTTCGGTAACATCAACTCAACCCACGTGCTCGGCACCAAGATGATGAACGGCATTGGCGGTTCAGGCGACTTCACCCGCAACGGCTACATCTCAATATTCTCCTGCCCGTCGGTAACCAAGGGCGGAGCTATCTCCAACATCGTGCCTATGGTGGCTCACACTGACCACACCGAGCACTCCGTTGACGTTATCATCACTGACCAGGGAGTGGCCGACCTCCGCGGCAAAGACCCCGTTGAACGCGCAAAAGCAATTATTGAAAACTGCGCTAACCCCATTTATCGCGAACTCCTTTGGGATTACCTCAAATTGGGCAAAGGGGGTCAGACCCCCCACGCTCTGCAGGCAGCGTTTGCATTCCATGTGGCCTTCAACGAAACAGGCTCGATGCAAAACGTTGACTTCGCAGCTTTCAGCAAGTAATCACCGCCTCACAAGGCTAACGTCATTTCAATTGAAAAGCGACCCCAAAAGAGCCGCTTTTCATTTTTTTTTGCTATCTTTGAAGAAAATTGAATGATAAGTAAGTTACAACAATTACATTATATTAATCTACGGCTTTCTATTGTAA
>CAMWUH010000091.1 GCA_947177325.1 uncultured Bacteroidales bacterium | reverse complement strand
GAGTGGCTTTGGTGATGTTTTTCTCTGTTTTGCCGTTGCGCTTGAGGGCTCGGAATTGCAGGCCGGTTACATTGAGCTTCTCGGCTAAAGTGAGTCGCTGAGCTTGCTGTTGAATAGTGCGGGTGTTTTGGCTCACTTGGTTGGTGAGATTCTGATTCTGCGCTTTAACCTGCTGATTTTCTTCGCGCAAGCCTTCGTTTTCGGCCATGAGCTCGTTGATGCGCTGAGTGTAGTCGCGCAAGATGCCTTTGAGGGTTTCGATTTCTGCTTTCAGCTTGCTGATTTGAGCGGCACTCTTGTTCTTCTCGTTTTGGAGCTCTTGGAGCAATTTCTCGACTTGTGCACGGGCGGCAGCATATTTTTCAACGATTGAATCGTTGGCCATCAGGTTGATCTGATTGCCTTCAAGTTGAGAATATTCGTTGTCGATTTGTGCAAATTCGTTGGCGCTCTCCATCATCTCCATCTCAAGCTTGAGTTGCTCGATCTCTTCATCTTTCTGCGAACTTTCGGCATTCTTGGAGAAGAGCATGAAGGCTAAAGCGGCGAGAACGAGAAGCAAAAACACACCGGCACCAATGCCGAGCGCGAGATTGCGTTTGCGGCGCTTTGCATTGTCGGCGGCTTGACGCTCCAGGAGCTCTTGCTCGTCATGGAGCATTCTGCCTTCGGGATTATTAGGTGAATTAATGTCCATACCTTATAAATTTATAGAAGGATAAGTACAGGAGGAAATTGATTGACTTTCGGATTGCCTTGGATGGCGGGGTATTACTGGCCGCGACCGTGGCAGTTTTTGAATTTTTTGCCTGAGCCGCAGGGACAAGGATCGTTACGACCAACTTTCGGGCCTACTTTAACGGGTTCGGGTTTTCGGGGCGCGCCGGGCTGATAGTTGGCTGCTTGACGCTGGGCAGCTTCGCCGGGGAGCGACTCTTTCGATGCCTTCATGTTAGAGTAGTCGTTGGGGCGGTCGGGGAGCGCTTGCTTAACGCTGACAGAGGGGCGAGCGGGCTGTTGCTGAGCGGCAGCTGCATCACCACCGGTGGGAGCCGAGGCTGTGGTTGACACGTTGGAAGGCTGCTGCTTGGGGATGTAGATTTGGCCACGCATTAGGGCTGAGATAGCCTTGGTGTTGAGCTGATTAAGCATGCGCTCGAAAATGTGGAACGATTCTACCTTGTAGATAACCAACGGGTCTTTTTGCTCGTAAGTGGCGTTTTGCACTGATTGGCGCAAGTCGTCAAGCTCGCGCAGGTGTTCTTTCCAAAGTTCGTCGATGGTGACGAGCAGAATAGCTTTTTGCCACTCTTTTACGAGGCTTTTGCATTTGGTAGCGTATGCTTCCTGAATGTCGACCTTGAGGTTGAAGATGCGTTTGCCGTCGGTAAGGGGCACGATGATTTTACCGGTAGCATTGCGGTTTTCAACCCAATCTTTAATAACGGGCATAGCCACTTCGACAATGCGGTCGCTCTTGCGCTGCATAGCTTCGTTGGCGGTGTCGAAGAGTGACTGCACCATAACTTGGGGATCCATGCCGCGATATTCTTCCTCAGAGAATGAGGGCTCGATTGTAAGCACACGCATAAGCTCCATACGGAGGTCGTCGTACATTTCAGCCTGGCCATACTCGTTGACTATGTTTTCGATGGTGTCGTAGAGCATGTTGGCGATGTCAATGCCGATGCGCTCGCCAAGGAGGGCATGTTGACGGCGAGAGTAAATGTAGGTGCGCTGCTTGTTCATGACGTCGTCATATTCAAGCAGGCGCTTGCGAATGCCGTAGTTGTTTTCTTCAACACGCTTTTGAGCTTTCTCAATGGCGCGGGTCACCATACCGGATTCAATGCGTTCACCCTCTTTCAGTCCGAGGCGGTCGAGCATTTTCATAACGGAGTCAGTGGCGAAGAGGCGCATCAACTGGTCTTCAAACGATACGTAGAAGACTGATGAACCCGGGTCGCCTTGACGACCTGAACGTCCGCGGAGCTGACGGTCGACGCGGCGCGACTCATGGCGCTCGGTGCCGATGATTGCCAAGCCTCCGGCGTCTTTAACCTCTTTGGGAAGCTTGATGTCGGTGCCACGGCCGGCCATGTTGGTGGCAATAGTAACAGTTCCGGGCTGACCGGCGAGCGCTACAACCTGAGCTTCCTGCTGGTGGAGCTTGGCGTTGAGCACCTGGGCCTTGATATGGCGCATATCGAGCATGCGTTTGAGCTGTTCGGAGATTTCAACCGAGGTCGTACCCACGAGCACAGGGCGCCCTTCCTCTTTCAATCGCACGATTTCGTCGATAACGGCGTTGTATTTTTCGCGTCGGGTTTTGTAGACACGGTCTTCCATATCGATGCGAGCCACGGGGCGGTTTGTTGGGATGGTTACAACATCGAGTTTGTAGATGTCCCAGAGCTCGCCTGCTTCGGTTTCGGCTGTACCGGTCATACCGGCCAGCTTGTGATACATGCGGAAGTAGTTTTGGAGCGTGATGGTGGCGAATGTTTGGGTTGCCGCTTCAACTTTCACCCCCTCTTTAGCTTCGATAGCCTGATGGAGGCCATCGCTGTAGCGTCGACCCTCCATGATACGGCCGGTTTGCTCATCCACGATTTTGATTTTCCCTTCGTCGATAACATATTCGATATCTTTGTCGAAGAGGGCGTAGGCCTTGAGAAGCTGGTTGACGGTGTGGACGCGCTCTGATTTGACGGCGTAGTTTTGCATCGCCTCATCTTTCTTTTCCTGACGCTCGGCAAGGTCGCTGATGTGCTCCAATTCGCTGAGCTCGGCGGCGATGTCGGGGAGGACGAAGAATTTCGGGTCCTGGCTGTGACCGGTAAGCTCATCGATACCTTTATCAGTGAGGTCAATCGAACGGTTTTTCTCGTCGATAACGAAATAGAGCACATCGGTAGCCTTAGGCATTTCGCGGGCGTTGTCCTGCAGATAGTAAGCCTCGGTTTTGAGCAAAATGTTTTTGATGCCCTCCTGCGAGAGGAATTTGATGAGAGCGCCGTTCTTGGGCAAGCCTTTGTAGGCACGGAAGAGGGCAAGAGCGCCATCTTTCTGCACCTCTTTGTCGTCGCTTGCGAGTTTGGTTTTTGCTTCAGAGAGTAATTGAGTGACGAGGCGACGCTGGGCGTTAAACACCTTTTCAACGTTGGGCTTGTAGTCGTTAAACATCTGGTCGTCGCCGCGAGGCACAGGTCCGGAGATAATCAAAGGGGTGCGGGCGTCGTCGATAAGCACTGAGTCGACCTCATCGACGATTGCGTAGTAGTGCTTGCGCTGCACCATGTCGCCCGGCGACATGGCCATGTTGTCGCGGAGATAGTCGAAGCCAAATTCGTTGTTGGTGCCGAAAGTGATATCGCAGTTGTAGGCAGCGCGACGCTCGGGAGTGTTGGGGCGGTGCTTGTCGATGCAATCTACTGTAGAGCCGTGGAACATATAGAGCGGGCCCATCCATTCGGAGTCGCGCTTGGAGAGGTAGTCGTTGACAGTCACGACGTGGACTCCACGCTTGGCCAAAGAGCGGAGGAACACCGGCAGGGTGGCCACGAGGGTTTTACCTTCACCGGTTGCCATTTCGGCAATTTTGCCTTGATGGAGCACGATGCCGCCTATGAGCTGCACATCGTAGTGGACCATATCCCAGGTGATTTCATTACCGCCGGCCATCCAGTGGTTGCGCCAAATGGCTTTGTCGCCGTCGATGCTGACGAAGTCGCGCCCTTGGGCAGCGAGCTCGCGGTCGAGGTCAGTGGCGGTTACAACGATTGATTCATTGTTAGCGAATCGGGCAGCGGTTTCACGCATGGTAGCAAACACCACGGGCAGATGCTCGTTGAGCTGGGTTTCGAGTATGTCGAGAATGTTTTTCTCATGTTTGTCGATTTCATCCCACAGTGGCTGGCGCTCTTCAAAGGGCAATTCTTCCACCTTTACCTTGAGGTCGTTGATTGCTTCCTGGTCGACAGCGATTGCCGAAGCGATTTCTGCGCGCACTTTATCGATATTGGCGCGGAGCTCATCAAGCGAAAGCGCTTGCATTTGCGGGCCCATCTCGTTGATTTTAGCCACGATGGGGCTGATTTCTTTCAAGTCGCGTTGCGACTTGTTTCCAAACATTTTGCTGAGAAGCGAGAGTAATGACATTGTCGTGTAAAAATCTATGTAATGGTTTTGATTATCGGAAATAAGAGCCTTTGCGGGCTAACAAGCTGAAATATAGGGTTTGACGCTCCGACTGACGCTGACAAGAACGCTTTGGGGTGCGTCGACACTCTATTTCAATTTACAAAGATAATAAATTTGCCGGAATTATTCCATTATTTGGTGCAAACTATTGCATTAATTGCCGTTATTTTCTTTGATTATTATTAATTAGGAGTTGATTTTTTAAGATTGTTTTGCTTTTTGATTGCTAATTCATTATCTTTGCCCAAATTATTGCAGTAATCAATAGTTTGAATTTCAGTTTATTCATCAACCAATTAATTTATCCTAACTATGAGCGAACTTAATCAAGAGCAACAGCCTCAGGTACAGGTTGTAGTGAACCAGAAGAAAGGTAACGGCATGGGTACGGCCGGCTTTGTGCTCTCACTTCTGAGCGTTATTTTCTGCTGGATTCCGGTATTGAATTTCGTCAGTGCTATAACGGGAATTCTTGGTCTTGTCTTTTCAATTATCGGAGTTTGTCGTGCTCCTCGTGGGTTGGCTATTGCAGGTCTGGTGCTGTCAGCTGTCTATTGGATTTTGTTTGTCTTCGTAGTGTTAGTTATCATTGCCGATATGTAACTATCTGTCGGTAATTATCCAATATATTAAAGAGCTGCCTTAGTCATAACCGACAGGCGGCTCTCTGATTTTGTTTAGAACCTCACAAAATGAAATCACCCGTTAAGGAGCGGTTATGGAATGCGCAATATCTGAAGGTGATGACATGCAATTTCCTGCTGTTTTTTGCATTTTATTTGCTCACCCCTCTGTTGCCTCTCTATCTTGACGCCGAGTTTGCCGCAGATAAACATACTATTGGCGTTGTGCTTTCGGGCTATGTCATTGCCACCCTTTTAGTCAGGCCTTTCAGCGGATTTATAGTTGATACCTTTGACCGCCGACGCGTTCTGACTATATGCTTCTTCTGCTTTTTCATTGTGTTTACAGGCTATGTAGGCGCGGGATCGCTGTTGATGTTCACGATTATCCGCACCGTTCATGGTCTGCCTTACGGCGCTACGACGGTGGCCAACTCGACGGCGGCTATCGACGTGCTTCCCTCCTCACGCCGCAACGAGGGGATGGGGTTTTACGGACTCAGCAATAATCTGGCTATGGCCATTGCTCCGTCGGCCGGGATTTATCTGTATAATCTGACTGATAATTTTGCTCTGCTTTTCTGGATTTCAACGGCTTTGGCTTTTATTGGCTATATTACGTCGTTGACGGTGAAGTTGCCTCGGCGCAAACCACGTGTAGGAAAGCCGAAATTAAGTTTTGATCATTTTTTTCTCGGCAGAGCCTGGTTGCTTGCGGTGAATATCTGCTTTTTTGCCGTATGTTGGGGAGTGATGAGCAATTATGTGGCTCTCTACGGCAAGGAGCGCCTCGGTATGACCGACGGTACCGGTTTGTTTTTCATGCTCCTCTCAGGCGGCTTGGTGGCTGCCCGATTATTTGGGTCGCGTTCGCTGCGCCAAGGGCGCATGACTGTCAACGCAGCGCGCGGTGTAGTGTTGTCGTCGATAGGCTATCTGCTCTTTGCTATTATGCCGGGAGAATGGAGCTTCTTTGCCTCGGCGCTTCTCATAGGCCTTGGTAATGGACAAATGTATCCGGCAATGCTCAATATGTTTATCTCCGTTGCGCGCCATGACCAGCGGGGCACGGCCAATTCCTCGATTTTGATATCGTGGGACCTCGGCATGGGGTTAGGAATCATATTAGGCGGCTACATAGCGCAGTTTCTTGGTTTTGGGGCTGCCTTTGCTGTTGTTGCCGGATTGCAGATTACCGGCTCTATACTGTTTTTCGTAGCTACGCGCCAATTCTTTGAGCGCCGTCGGTTGGAGTGATGCGCCGTACACGCAAGAAAATTTTGTGTAGGAGTAGGTAACAAAAAAAGCGCTTGCGGGGGATGCAAGCGCTTAACTTTTGAAGAATTTTAGTCGGGGTGACTAGACTCGAACTAGCGACCTCACGCCCCCCAGACGCGTACTCTAACCAACTGAGCTACACCCCGATTGGGCTTCAAAAGCGGTGCAAAGTTAAGGACAAAATTCTATACTTCCAAATTTTAGGGCAACTTTTTTTGTAAAAAATTTCCTCGGAAATTGTAATTAATTGATTAATAGGGATGTGTAAAAAATGATCCCATAGGCCGAAGAAGGCCGATAAGGCAAATAAGTTTAGTAGACCCAAAGGACTAATAGGCTTATCGGGGAGTTTCCTGCTTTTTCATATCTGAAAGGGACTAAAAAGAGAAGGCCGATTTGCCCTGAGATGGAAAATCGGCCTTTTGAGTGGTAGGGTATTAACCTATGCGGTTTTATCCGTTAGCAGATTATTTAGCAGAAAGACGGATTGCGGTTTCCATTGCAGCTTGTTGGAACTCTTTAACAGCTTCCTGGAGTTCTTTGCTATCTTCCAATTTTGCATCGGGATATTTTTCGTCAAGTTCTTCTGCTTTTTTAGCGAAATCTTCGCCAATTTGTTGAACTTCTTCCAAAGAGTTAGCTTTTTTCATTTGCTCGGTAGCTTCTTTGATCATTTTTTCAGCTTGAGCTTCGGGTGAATTGCTTGAGCAAGATACGGTGCAGAGCGCGAGAGCGAAT
Organism: uncultured Bacteroidales bacterium; assembly: GCA_947177325.1. GTDB lineage: Bacteria > Bacteroidota > Bacteroidia > Bacteroidales > Muribaculaceae > JAGBWK01. The sequence goes on along the minus strand of CAMWUH010000091.1, from coordinate 791 downwards.
GCTGCTGCGAAAAAGAATTTTTTCATTGTGATTGGTTTGTTGATTTAATTATATGAAATAGTGTTATTATTTGTCTTTAGCGTTGATGCTTACGGGTTTGCCTTTGCGGAGGTAAGCAAAGATAATCCAAGCGGGGAGGAAGAGGAATATGTTAACATAGAAACCTGCGCCTACACTAACTCCTTTTTCAGCGGCTGCGATAAGGAGCATGAAGGTGAAATAAACACCGGCGAAGATGATAACGAGAATTTCGGGGATGGTGCGTTTGATAAACGAGAGGGCTGCGGGCACACATGCGAAGAGGAACATCAATGTGTAAACCAAGCCCCAAAATGCGCTTGCATCAAAGAGCCTAAAGCCTGAAATGCCTACGGAATAGCCCCAAAATGAAGCTTTAAAGGCAGGCATAACAAGCATGGTGAGCATTACGAGGAATGCGAAACCGCAGTTGATAAGAAAGGCATAGAAGGGAGGGATGTCGCCTACGATTTGTTTGAGTTTGTCCATATTAGTAATTGGTTTTAGAGGATTGTTGTTTTGCAAAGATAGAGTATTTTTTTAGAAAACCAACTAAAATGATTGCAAAAATTGGGCTTTTAAGAAATGTTTCTATACAAAATCTATATCAAAGACCCGGTTCCCCACTATTTGTTAATACTGAGGGCGCATATCGCCGAGAGATTTTTGTCTTGTGATGAAGGAGCGTAGCCGTAGCTACGTGACTGAAGAACAAGGTAAAAAGCGCCGGTGAGATGCGGTGGTAAGGTAACTTTTTGCCACAGTACACAATT
>CAMWUH010000090.1 GCA_947177325.1 uncultured Bacteroidales bacterium | reverse complement strand
GTCGATGGGGGTCAGGTTGTTGATGTCGAGGTCGATGATGCGTCGGCGGATTTGCGCTAACAGAGGGGCGTCGAGCGGGAAGAATGAGAGCTGATAGCCGTCGGAGGTTTGTTGTGTCGGGGCGGCGGGCTTGATGGCTTCGGTTGAGGCAGCCCGAGCTGTGGGGGCTGACTCCTCAAGAGTTTTCAACACCTCGTTGGCGCGCTTGACTATCGATTTCGGCATACCTGCCAATTTGGCAACATGAATACCGAAACTGTGGGCCGAGCCGCCTCGCTCCAGTTTGCGCAGAAACACCACTTTGCCGTCGGCTTCCTGCACGGCCACGTTGAAGTTGACCACGCCCGGATAATTGCGTTCCATGTCGTTGAGCTCGTGGTAGTGGGTGGCAAAAAGTGTTTTGGGGTGGAGAGGCGATGAGGTGATATATTCCACGATGGCCCAGGCTATGGAGATGCCGTCGTAGGTTGAAGTGCCTCGGCCCAGCTCGTCGAAGAGTATGAGCGAGCGCTCCGACATGTTGTTGAGTATAGAGGCGGCCTCGTTCATTTCAACCATGAATGTCGACTCTCCGAGCGAAATATTGTCGGATGCGCCCACGCGGGTAAATATCTTGTCAACCACACCTACGCGGAAGCTCTCGGCCGCCACAAACGACCCTATCTGGGCCATCAGCACATTAAGCGCCACCGAGCGGAGCAATGCCGATTTACCCGACATGTTGGGCCCGGTTATCATCATCACCTGAGTGCCACCGGCCCGGCCGGGTTCAAGTTTAACCGAATTGGTGATATATGGCACTCCCGGGGGGAGCTGACGCTCAATGACCGGGTGGCGCCCTTCGTTCATTTCCAAAGTCAGAGAGTCGTCGACCACGGGGCGATTGTAATGGTTTTCAGTAGCGGCAAGGGTGAAGCCCGCCAGGCAGTCAAGGCGAGCGAGCAAATTACAGTTGAGCTGAATAGCGTCGATATATTCGTTCAGGCGGCTGACCAGTCGGCGAAACAATTGCTCTTCGAGCACGCCGATACGCTCCTGAGCGTTGATGATTTTATCTTCGAGCTCTTTCAGCTCGGGGGTGATGTAGCGCTCGGCATTGACGAGGGTTTGCTTGCGTATCCACTCCGAGGGCACTTTGTCGCGATGGGTGTTGGTCACTTCAAGGTAGTAGCCAAACACGTTGTTATAGGCTATTTTGAGCGAGGGAATACCTGTGGCTTCGCTTTCGCGCTGCTGAATTTTCAGCAGATGGTCTTTACCGTGATAGGCGATTTCGCGCAGCTCGTCGAGCTCGTCGTTAACGCCCGAGGCGATTACTTCACCGCGATTGAGCGCGATCGGGGCGTTTTCAACGATTTCGCGGTTGATGCGCTCAACCATCGACTCACACAGATTAAGTTGTTCGCCGATAATGCGCAGGGCGTCGAGGTCAGCCCCTTGGCAAAGCTGCTTGACAGGGACAATGGCGGCCACGGCATTTTTCAGCTGCACCACTTCGCGGGGTGAAATGCGTCCCACGGCCACTTTCGATATGAGGCGCTGCAAGTCGCCGATATCGGCCAGGGTGTCGGCGATAACGGTGCGCTCGTCGGGGTGGCGGAAGAAGTATTCAACAATGTCGAGGCGGTCGTTGATAGCGCTTATATCTTTCAGCGGAAAGGTAATCCAGCGGCGCAGCAATCGGCCGCCCATCGGTGAGGTGGTGCGGTCAATGACGCTCAGGAAAGAGCGCCCCTCATCGCCGGCCATTGAGCCAAGCAATTCGAGGTTGCGAATAGTAAAGCGGTCGAGCCTTACGTAGCGGTCCTCTTCGATGCGCGCCAGGCGATTGATGTGGCTGATTTGGGTGTGGCGGGTGATGTCGAGGTAATGGATAACTGCCCCTGATGCAACGATGGCGGCTTTCATCGAGTCAACACCAAATCCTTTCAGGCTGGTTGTCTCGAAGTGCTTGAGCAGTCGGTCATTGGCCGATTGGAGAGTGAAAATCCAGTCGTCGAGCTCGGTCAGATGATATTTTCCCGATATACGCTCCAAGAACAGCTTCTTGTTGTTGCGCTCCACGAGCACCTCTTTAGGGGCAAAGTTTCCGAGCAGTTTGTCGATATAGTCTACTGAGCCTTCTGCGGTAAGGAACTCGCCGGTCGATATGTCGAGAAAGGCGACACCGGCCACGTTGCCATTGAAATGAACGGCTGCCAGGAAGTTGTTCTCGCGGTTTTGGAGTATGGAGTCGTTGACGGCCACGCCGGGGGTTACGAGCTCGGTAATGCCGCGTTTAACGAGTTTTTTTGTTAGCTTGGGGTCTTCCAGTTGCTCGCATATAGCTACTCGCTTTCCGGCTCTGACGAGCTTGGGCAGATAGGTGTCGAGAGCGTGATGAGGGAACCCGGCGAGCTCTACCGAAGAAGCGGAGCCGTTGGCCCGGCGCGTCAGCGTTATGCCGAGAATCTCAGAGGCCGTGATGGCGTCGTCGGAGAAAGTTTCGTAGAAATCGCCCACACGAAAGAGCAACACAGCGTCGGGGTGACGTTGCTTCATTTCGAGGTATTGCTTCATGAGCGGGGTTTCCGCTATTTTTTTTGCCATATTGTGATGGACTAAGGAAGTTTTAGATATGGTCAGGGTCGTCGTCGCCTTCGCTGCCGAGAGGATAGTCGGGGAGGGGCGTTTTCGGAGGTTCGGGAGCAACGGCCGGCTTCGGCGCGGGTTTTGGCGGAGCCGGAGCTGCCGTAGGCTCGACTATTTTTGATTGGTCAGGGTTTTGCGGCTTTTCGGGATTTTCCGATTTGTCAGATGATTCAGGTGATTCCGTCGGGTCTGACGGATTCAACGGGTCTGACAGGGGTGTCTCTTCAGGGTTGCCGAGGGATTCGGCGGGAGAGGCAGAGGGAGCCGGCGCCGGTTCTTCCTGACGGAGTCGGTCGGCTTCGGAGGCTTCGCGCAATGTTTCTGCCGGACCGAAAAGATGCTCGGGGAGCACTTGCTCCTGGGCGCGTTGATAATCGTGCTCGGCGAGGAAGCGGAAGTAGTCGTCGAATGTGGCTCCGGTTTCGAGCAGATGGTTGAAGTCGGCCTGCGATATAACTACCGGGCGCACCTGTCGGGGGAGCTTGACGGTGGCGTTGTCGGCCAGCACAGCGACATATCGGTCGAGCCATCGGCGGTTGGGGAAAGGCTTGATGATAAGCATTCCGAGACGGCCGAAGTTGATGGGCTCAAGGTCGAAATCACTTGTGGCAAAGAGGTTGAAGTTGATGCGGGCAACGTCGAAAATCAATTGGTTGCCATTGACTTGGTCAGTGGGGTAGAGGAGCACGAGAAGTTGCTCGGAGTCGGGGTCGAGGTCGAAAGTGACAGGGCCATCGGGGCCGGTGGCAGTGGAGTCGTTGCTCAAGGGTATATCCCATATCATGCCGCGCATATTCGACATGCCGGCGTTGAGCTTGCGCCCCTGGTCAAGGCCTTTGATATAGGCCGAGGCGTAGGGGGCAACGTCAGTGTCGGGGTATCGCTCAAGCATTTCTGTGAGCGTTTGCCGGAACTCTTCGGGCTTGTTGTCGGTGACGTAGGTCAAGGCGTCAAGGAACATGAATTTGGGCATAATCGGCGACAACGGGAATTGCTGCTTCATCAGCTCATAGGCCTCGCGCACGGCACGGTTGTCGTTGGCCAGATAGTTGCGGTAGGCTTCATCATAGAGCTGTTCCTGACGCTGCTCCATCAGCTTGAGATTTTGCAGATAGTCGGGGTCGGTCATGGCAACCCCGTAGGGAGTTTCGGGAAACTCCTCGACGATTGTTTTACGCCATTGCTCGGCCAGGGCGTCGTTGCCCTGCATGGCGGCCATGAGGTAGAGGTTGTAATAGGTGTCGAGGCGGTAAACGTTGTCGGGGTATCGCTCCAGGAGGGTGTTGAATTGATGGCGTGAGGCGGGGAAGTCGGCGAGGTCATCCTTGAGTATAACGCCCATGTTGTAGATACCCTCTTGAATAACGTCGTTGGCAACGGCCCGCTCGGCATCGCTTACCGGAATCTGGCTTAGATAGTATTCGGGGAAATGGGGGTCGGCAATGCGGGCTGCCATGTCGGCGTCAACTTCTTCGCCGTCAGAATCTTCTTCGCCTTCGGCGAGTTCCTCATCTTCCTGTTGTTCCTCCTCAAGGCCGGGCATGGCGAAGGTGGCTTTGTTGCGTCGACGCCAGTCATCCTCAAGTTTGCGAGAGCCCCACCGACGCTGGAACTCGGTTTTGCCGGCGGTTACGGTCGCGGGGTTGTAGAAATACCACGATTTATCAGAGTTGAGCGAAAAATTCTGGGTGTTGGAGTCGAGGGTTTGGCCTTGGGCGGCAGCTTCGGCTAATTGCTCCTGTCGCTTCGCTTCACGGGCTTCGCGAGCCTCGCGCTCTTTGAGCTCGGCCACAAGCCTGTCGGCTACGGCACGCTGCTCTTCGGGCGTCAGGAGCGAGAGGGCGAGCAGGGAGTCCTGGAGGTGGACGTTTTGGGAGTAGACGGCGAGGCGGTCGAGGTAGTCGCTTCGGCGCTGCAGGGCTTCATAGTTGGGATAGGTGTCGTTGATACGCGGCATAGCCGATGAGATAAGCGGTTGAGCCAATTCGTAGCGGCCGCGGTCGTAGTAAATGTTGCCGAGAGTGAGTTGAGCGAGAGCTTGGTCGATACCGTTGCGGGTTGACTTTTCGATGGCAGTCTTGTAGTTCTCAATTGCTTGAGTGGTGTCGGCTTTCGAGAGGTAGAGATTGCCTATCGCGTAGTATATTTGGTCGAGAAACTCTTTGTTGCGGTCGTAGCGGGTGAGTCGCTTGAGGGCGTTGACTTCGGGGGTAATGTCGGAGCCTTGATACACTTCGCTTTGCTTAATACGAGCGTTGAACTGCAGTTCGTAAGGAGCGGAATTGTTTTTGCCGGCGGCGCTGAAAGCCTGGTAAGCCGCCTGCGGTTGACCTGCGAGCGCGTAGACCTGACCCAGAAGGAAGTTAAGACGCGGTTTTTGGGTGCCGGAGGCTGTGGCGATTGCCTCTTTGAGATTTGTGATGGCTTTGGGAAAGTCTTTTTGGCGGATAAAAAGGTCGGCCATGTCGGCATAATACAGGTGTCGGAGCAACTTGCTTTCGGCAATTTCGGCCGGCTTGATGCGGGTCAGGATGGTTTCGGCCTCATAGAGCCATCCAAGAGCGAGGTAGCTTCGGGCTTGCCATAGCTTGGCTTCGACCACGGTTTCCGGCAGCCATGTAAAATGCTTTGTGACGTAGAAGAACGTAGAGGCAGCGCCGAGGAAGTCGCCGTTATGGAATTGCGAGCGCCCCATCATCATCCAGGCGTTGTGGAGAAAGGGGTTGTACTCGTCGCGGCGGAGCCATTGCTTATATTCGGCTGATTGGTTGGCGCCGGGCTTGCGGGTGGGTTTCTTTTTGATTGAGCGGAGTTGGATTGCCTTCTGAGCCTTCTCGATTGAGCGTGTGAAATCGCCTTGAGGCTGGGGAGCCGACTCATCGGCGCGCGCCTCGGAGGGGTGGACCGGGAGCAGGCGGGTGAAATCGTCGCTATAGGTTTTTTCAAGATTTGCGAGAGTTTCTTTATAGTGGGTGTCGCCGTTGTAGTAGATGTTGTAGCGGGTTATGAAGGCTTGATAATTGCGGGTGGCGGCATTGTTTTTCCGGGTAGAGCATGAAACTGATGCGGCCATGACTGTTATGATGGTCACGGCCGAAAGAATCAGGCGGGAGATATAATTCAGTTTCAAGGCAGCGGAAGGGTTATTGGGTCATCTCCTCGGGGTGTTTGCGGAAATACTCGCGGAGAATATACTGAATGTCGAAATAATAGTGGGGAGCTTCAGCCTCGGTTGCCGATGAAGATTTGGCAGCCGGTTTTGAGGGGCGTATGGTAATGTGGTCGTAGTGAGGCGCTTCGAAGTTGACTTGCTCCACTATGGCATTTTGAAAGTTCACGATATTATATTCATGCTTTGGGTCGATTACAACCCAGGCATGCTCGGAGTCGAGCCCGGTGCCGGTTGACAGAATCGCTTCGAGCAGGTGGTTGAGCCGGTATTGCCAGATGTTGGCGCGGTGTTGCTTTCCGCGTTCGCGCAGGGCGTAAATAAGGAAGTTGATTTGAGAGAGATCAAAGGGGTCGTCTTCGAGAGCGATTTCGGCGTAAGAGATAATGGAGTCGAGCTCAGCGCGAGTGTGTGTCTTTTTGTAATAAAGCTCATCGAGCAGATTATCCATCGGACCGCGACGATAAGGGTTATAATCCTCCTGAAACACGGTGCCGAGATAAAGGTGGCGATAGTCGTCGAGAGTCATGACGGTGTCGTTTTTCTCGTAGGCAGCCATCAGTTTGGGATAGTAGTAGCGAGAGTTGGGGTCGTTGACTTCGCGCTTGATTTTAGTCATGTCGGGCGGCTCGCATCGAGCTGCGATGTTTGATTTGCCGTTTTGTGGCGATGCGGCCGTGGCTGAGAAAGCTGTCCCGAAGGCCAGCAACGAAAATATGAATATTTTGAAAAGAGATTTCATGCGGAAGAGTATCAGAGTGAGAGAGAGGGGATTATTGATAGAAATTACGGGCCACTGTGCGGTAGATGGCTCGGAGATTTACAGCAGTCACAACAGCAACCAGGACGAAGGCGATTGCGATGGTGAGCCAGGGAGATGTGGTTGCTATGCCGAGGGTCGACAGCGGCTTGCGCCAGAGTGTCGACATCGCGATTGTCAGCACTGAGGCCAATATGAAAATAGAGGAGTTTATAAAAACAACCATCAGCGCATATTGGCGGGCTGTTGCCCGGGTTGAGTAGCCGAGCATAAGAAGCTGATGGATGGTGGCAGCATTTTTCTGCAGCAGCAAGTAGATGCTGAGCATCAGAATGAAGAAGGAGAGGGATGAAATAACGATGCCGATAATCCCGACCACCAATGCGATAATCGACATAAGATAGGCAGCGCGAGAGCGTCCGGCATTGTCGCCGGCCACTTCAATGGCGTTGTCGGCCAGATAGCGGTCGATATCGGGGTTGCCCGGGTCGTTGACTTTGACAATAAGACGCGAAACCTCGTCGTTGGCTTTGTGTTCGTCGCCATAGGCGGCGTTGGCCCATTGCATAAACTCTTCAGGCACGGCAATGGTGTTGAGTCGCGAAGAGAAGCCTACAACGCGGGCGGGAAACCAGCGTTGCGATCCTTGGCCCGACACGGCAACCTGAAGCGGCACTTTCTTGACCATCGACTCTGAAATCTGCGGCATGCCGCGTGAGGCCGCGAAGCCGAAGTTGTAGAGTGCCAGATAGTCTTTTGAAATTATGATAGGAATCTCGGCCGATGGATTGGATGGGTCAAATTTCCATCCTTCGGGGAGAGAGTCGAAAAATTCGTCGGGGATTGATTCGAAAAACAGGTAGGTCGACATGCTGCGGCCGCCGAAGTCAACGTAGGCGTTGACATTAAAGCGAGCGGGGGTAAATTGGCCTACGGCATCGACCCAGGGGCGGGATAGGAGGTCGGCAATTTCCGCTTCGGAAAACGAGGTGGAATTACCTAAGAAGCGACCGGCATCGCTGACCTCCTTTGAAATGACCATATAGTCAGTGCCGAGCAGAGAGTCGTCGGAGTCGGCTGTAGGGGCGGTGGCGTCGCGGTAGAATTGCAGGGCGGTCATCATGATTGGAAGTCCTACCAGATTGGCCAGGGCCTAGACCGCGACCTGCATGACGGAGAAAT
>CAMWUH010000089.1 GCA_947177325.1 uncultured Bacteroidales bacterium | reverse complement strand
GAATAGGCTCAATCTGCTGCTGGCCGGCTCCCTTGGTAATTTCGAGAGCCTTTTGGATTGCCTCTTGCGATTTAATAGTGAAACTGTTGAAATTCATATTCAATGTGTGTTAATCAGTTAGTATCGTTGAATCAATTTAATTTTAATGGGAAATAAGGCGCGGTTTACATTTTTTTGTTAAACCGTTCTATTTCTTTAACAATCGCGGACCAATAAAGTTTGCAAATCCGCTTGGGAAAATGTAACTTTGCAAAAGCTGAATTTCGTGTCCAAAACTAATGGAGCAAATCGAGTTCGGCATTTATCAAAAAAGAACCAACAAAAATGAAAAAAATACTCCTCTTTTTGATGTTTTTGGCTAACACTGCCATTATGTCAGCTCAATCGCCCACATTTGAACAGGAATTTCCCTTGCCGGCCATGCCTGAATCGTTTGAAAACTCAACCGAACAGGCTAACTATATGGTTACTCACTATTGGGACCGCGTCAATTTATCTACTGCTATCAAAAATCGTGCCGATTTTGAAATTGCGTTTCAACGTTATATATTCCAAACGCCGATGGCAAGCTACAACGTGTCGCTTCAATCAATCGAGAATCTAATTGCGGCCTATAATAAAGACCCCAAAAGCTTGCTTACTCTTGCCGAGATTGCCGAAGCTTCACTCTATTCTCCCGATGCAATTTTCAAAAGTGACGAAATGTATCTCCCTTTTGTCAACGCTGTAGTTGCCAACAAAAAAATCTCTAAAGCCGAAAAAGCGCGATTTCAGCACCAAGCCGCTCTGCTCAACGGCTGTAAAGTAGGAGCTGAAGCGCCCGACTTCACTTTCGTAACCCCCGATGGTAGAAAAATGAAGTTGAGCGAGATTACCGGCCGCCATATAATTCTATTTGTCAACGACCCTGATTGTGATGATTGCGCCTTGGCCCGTGTCAGATTATCGGCCGACCCTAACATCAATCACTTCCTTGAGCAAGGCAAATTAGCCGTTCTCAGCATATATCCCGATGCTCCTAATGCCGAATGGCAGCAAGCTGTTGCCGCTTACAATCCACTTTGGATAGTAGGCGCATCCCAACAAATTGATGATCTTTACGACACCCGCTCCACTCCAACTATATATTATCTTAATCCCGCAAGAGTGATTCTCTCAAAGTCAATGACTGTTGACCAACTACTCACTGCTTTCCATCAAATCCGCAACTGATTTTTAAGCTATGAGTAAAATTGCAATGCTAATTTCAGGTGGCGTTGACAGTGCTGTAGCCACTCATCAGTTGCTTCAGCAAGGCCATGACCTCCACCTTTTTTATATAAGGATAGGCATGAACGACGGCCGCGGCGATTGCTCGGCTGAGGAAGACATTGAAATGTGTTCCTTCATTGCAAAAAAATTTAATCTCCCGTTTGACGTCGTTTCTTTGCATCAGGAATATTGGGATAATGTTATGGAATATGCTCTGCGCACGGTGCGTGCCGGCCTAACTCCCAATCCCGATATCATGTGCAACAAAATGATAAAATTCGGATTTTTTGAGCAGCGTTGGGGACATGAATTTGACTTGACCGCTACCGGCCACTACGCATCAACAGCCATTATCGACGGCGAAAAATGGCTCACTACTGCAGTTGACCCCGTCAAAGATCAAACGGATTTCCTCGCTCAGATTTCTCGTGAACAACTCGCTCATCTTATCTTCCCCCTGGGTGATATTCCTAAATCCCGCGTAAGAGAAATCGCAATCGAAACCCGCATGCCTAATGCCTATCGTAAAGATTCACAAGGCATTTGCTTCCTTGGCAAAATTGATTACAACGAATTTATTCGCAATGAATTGGGCGAAAAACCCGGCCCGATAATTGAATTGGAAACCGGAAAGAAACTCGGCACTCACCGGGGCTTTTGGTTCCATACCATTGGCCAGCGTAAAGGTCTCGGCCTGTCGGGTGGTCCTTGGTATGTCGTAAAGAAGAATGTGCATGATAATGTAATCTACGTTTCGCAGGGATTTGACACAGCCAAACAGTATGGCCGAATACTTCACCTCGCCGAGATGCACTTTATCACACGCAACCCGTGGCCCGACACCACCAATCCGATTGAAATTACATTCAAAAATCGACACGCGCCCAATTTCACTAACGCTACTATTCGTCATCTTGGCGACGACCAGTATGTGATCCACTCCGATGAGCCTGTGCAAGGTATTGCACCCGGACAATTTGCCGTTGTCTACGATCGCAATAGTCACATTTGCTATGGCTCCGGCATCATCACAGGTCAGAATCCTGACTATGAATAGACATCTATTATCTAATGGCTTCAACTCACTACAGCTATGAAAGATAAAATTCCATTGAGAGTTTACGGAATCTCACAATCACAACTCCAAAGCGGGGCTTTCGCCCTGATATTAGCCCAAATCGACGGGCCATATCGTATCCCGGTCATAATCGGGCCGGCCGAAGCACAATCAATAGCAATTGCGGTTGAAGGCATCAAGCCTCCCCGCCCTATGACCCACGACCTTTTCGACACTTTCACCCACGCTTTCGGCATCGAGCTTAAAAAGGTGTTTATCTATAAGTTTGAAGACGGCATTTTCTCTTCAGAAATGACTTTCAGCGACGGAAATAACACAGTGGTGCTCGACGCTCGCACTTCTGATGCAATTGCCATTGCAATGCGCACCGAGGCTCCTATTTACACAACCCCTGAAATTTTGGCCGAAACAGGCTTTATCATGCAGGAAGAACCGAGTGAGACAACCGATGACGACGATGACGACGACGCCGAACTGTCATCTGAAGAAAAACCGAATCGACCTGAGCCAAACCTCTCTCAACCCAAATCCACACGACACCCGCGTCTGGAGGCTTACACCATTGAGGAGCTTGAACGCACAATAGCCAAATTGGTTGAAAACGAAGAATATGAAGAAGCGGCTCGTGTGCAGGAAATCCTCAATAAGAAACGTGCCGACCAAAAGTAATCTCCCCTATTAATCCCGAAATAAATCTAATCAACACCACATACCATATTATTTTACCATGAGATTCATCAAAACACGCCTGGCCTTAATGAACTTCCTCGAATTTGCCGTTTGGGGAGCTTATCTGACATCACTTGGCCGCTATCTCAGCAACATTGACATGGCCGGATACATCGGCTGGTTCTACGCTATCCAGGGCATCGTTTCAATTTTTATGCCGGCTATTATCGGCGCTGTCGCTGACCGCTTCCTGGCTGCACAAAAGGTGCTGTCGATTTGTCAGCTACTCTCAGGTCTGGCAATGTCGGCTGCTTTCTTCTACACCGAGCTGACCTCTACAGTTGAGTTTGCGCCGCTTTTCACTCTTTACACCATAGCCGTAGCCTTCTTCATGCCTACCATCGGCCTGGCCAATTCCGTAGCTTATACTGCCTTGGATAAAGCCGGATTAGACAGTGTGAAGCACTTCCCGCCTATTCGCGTCTTTGGCACTATCGGTTTTATCTGCGCTATGTTGTTCGTTAACTTCACTAACTTTCAAGTATCGAACGACCAATTGATTACATCGGCAATTTTCTCCTTCATGATGGCCGGCTACGTGCTTTCAATGCCTGATTGCCCCGTAAATAAAGGGGGTAAAAAACGCACTCTCGCCGAAACATTAGGTTTGAATGCATTTAAACTGTTTAAGAATCGCCAGATGGCCTTCTTCTTTATCTTCTCGATGCTCTTGGGCGTTTCGTTGCAGATAACTAATGGTTTTGCCAATCCTTTTATCGGCTCTTTTGAAAATATGCCCGACTATCACGGCGGATTCTGGGCCAACAATGCCAACTTGCTGATATCTTTCTCGCAAATGTCTGAAACTTTATGTATCCTTCTCATACCCTTCTTCCTGAAACGCTATGGAATCAAGGTCGTAATGCTTATGGCTATGGTTGCATGGGTGATGCGCTTCGGATTTTTCGGCATCGGCGATACTCATGTGCCCGGCATCGCCTGGTTGATTATCTCATGTATAGTTTACGGCATCGCCTTCGACTTCTTTAATGTCTCAGGCTCATTATTCGTTGACCAGCAAACCGACATTTCAATCCGCTCATCAGCCCAAGGCCTGTTCATGTTGATGACTAACGGCATTGGCGCTACTGTAGGCACTCTCGGAGCTCAGGCAGTAATAAATAAATTGGTTCCTCAAATTCATCTCGAAGAGGGACAGCTCTTTACCGAGCAACAGGCCCTTGCCACCGAACATGGCTGGCACTCGGCTTGGCTCATCTTTGCTGCCTACGCTTTGGTTGTTGCGATTTTGTTCTTTTTCATCTTTAAAAATCCCCATAAAAACGCCTCAGCCGAATCAATCCGCGAGGCGGAAACATCTGAAGCTGATCCGGCCGGATTTGTTTTGAACAAAGAATAAAACCCGATAACAATGATTCAATTCTTCGCTCCTGATATAGCCGAGAATCCAATACTCCCCGAAAGCGATTCGCAACACGCCATCCGCGTGTTGCGTCTTGGCGTCGGAGACCGTGTGCAGGTAGTTGACGGCAAAGGCAACGTTTACGATTGCATCATTGCCGAGCCCCACCAAAAGCGCACTCTCCTATCGATAGTTGACTCTCGGCCTCAGCTGCCTCATTGGCCGTTCAACATCACTATTGCCGTGGCGCCAACCAAGCATCTCGACCGTATGGAATGGCTTATCGAGAAAATGGTTGAAATAGGTTTCAACCGTTTTGTGCCACTCCTCTGCCGCCACTCCGAGCGCAAAGAATTGAAAATCGAACGCTTGCAAAAAATTGCAGTTTCAGCAATGAAACAATCGCTCAAGGCCACTCTACCAACCATTGAGCCCATGACCCCGATAAGCCAATTTATAAAAGAGCAATCAGCCATTGAATCTCAAAAATTTGTATGCTACTGCTCCGATGAAATTACCGAGCGATTAGTGTTGGCCGAGCAATTGCAACCCTTGCGCGACACCACCGTGCTTATCGGCCCGGAAGGCGACTTTTCGCCGGACGAAATTTCAGCCACTCTTGATAGCGGCTTTAAAGCCGTAACACTTGGCGACACACGCCTTCGCACCGAAACGGCTGCCCTTTATTCGCTCTCTACTATTCATGTCGTAAATCAACTCTCACGATGAAATTCCTACGATTTCTTTTCTCTGCTTTCTACTTGCTCTCGATTTGTCAAATCTTAACAGCTCAATCTGTTCAGACACAGGTTTCAAACGCCGTGCTTAAAGTTTACGACGATGAACTCCGTCAAAATCCCGATAACTTCAATGTGCTTTTTCGCCGCGCATTTCATTTCTACGGTCAAAACCAATACAATCGTGCCTTGGCCGACATCGACCGGGCAATTCAGTTGATACCGGCAAAAGACTCTGACCTGCTTATGCAAGCCTACTCGCTGCGAGCCAACATTTATTTAATGACAGACAAGCCCCAACTGGCGCTTCCTGACTTAGACAAGGCTTCTCAACTCGATCCGTCGTCCTACACATTATTATATCAGAAAGCCAACACTGAATTTCTTTTAGGCAACTACACTGCTGCCAAAGAGGATTACAAAGCGCTTCAGCGACGCCACAATCGCTCGTTGGAGGCGCTCATTGGCCAGGCTCGCGTCGCAGTTAAAGAAAACAATCTCGGCCTCGCAAACGAATTGGTTGATGAAGCGGTAGCCATGTATCCATCCAGCAGTGAGGCTTACACGCGCCGCGCATCCGTGCGACGAATGTTAGGCAACAACGTTGGTGCAGTCGACGACCTCGTCATGGCCATCGCTGTTGATAAAGACAATAAGAAAGCTCTTCGCGACATTGTTGAGATGAGCCATGTTGATTACAATGCTGTTATCACCTCTCTTTCCTCTGCTATCAACCAAGCCCCCGACAACGGGCTTTATACCTACTTGCGCGCCTCAATTGCGCAGGCACATTATAATTATCTGCCTGCATTAACTGATTATCAGACTCTTATCGACCGTCATGGCATTTCCAACGCCGGCGTCTACGCATCTATGGCCGAATGTTATTACAATCTTTGCCAATACACCAAGGCTCTCGATTGTGTTAATCGCGCTATTGGAGCCGGAGCCGATAACGCCCCCTACTATATTATCAGAGCGCGTATTCACCGCGCCCTCGGCAATTATAATGTAGCTCTTGAATCGGCTCAACTGGCTCATCAAAAAAAACCTCACCTCAATTCTGCCCTCATTGAAGAAGCCTATTGCGATATTTCACTTGAAAAATTCAGCGATGCCTCCAACCTCCTGGGCGAAGCTGCACTCAATGCACCTGCCGATCCTCTCCTTCCGCTTGTGCGTGGCTGGTTGTTGTCGGGGAAACTCCACATGGAAGTAGAAGGAAAGAATTTCCTCACTCAAGCCGCTGATCTGACTGATTACCCCCAATCAATCAACTCCCTTCGCGGTTTTGCTCTACAAGCTATGAATGATAACGAGCAAGCTCGCCAATGGCTTGAGAACGGCTTGCTGCAAACTGCCGATATCGATGGCCGAGCCCATTATCTTGCTGCTTGCCTCTATGCCCAACTCGGTGATATTGACTCTGCCTTTGAAATGATGAGAATTGCACTTCAACAAGGCTACGCCTCGCTCTATGATTGGAAATATTCCGATTTAGCCAATCTCAACGTTGCTCCTCTAAGATCCGACAACAGATTTTCGCAACTATTGTCAGCTAACGCCCATCTCTTTGAATAACTGACCCTACAATGTCAACGATTTAACTCTCCTCCACGACCCAATGGCAATCAGCATTATAAATCAATTTTTGAATATAATATTTCCCAACAATTGCCATGTGTGCGGTAACTCTCTGGTTGATGGTGAAGAAACCATGTGCCTGACCTGTCGGCTTAATCTTCCCCGGACAAATTTTCACTCCGAGCCTTTCAACGAAATTCATCAACGTTTGGCAACTCCCGGTCTCCCAATCGATAAAGCTGCCGCGTGGTTTCACTATTTTCGCGACAATCCCTATGCTCGCATGCTCCAGACCGCTAAATACAATCAATCACCAGAGATTGCGCGCCACCTCGGCCGTGATTTCGCTAATGAGTTAGGATTGGATTTTTTCAATGGAATTGATATTTTAATGCCTGTGCCGCTACATATTACCAAATTTCTTAAACGCGGTTATAATCAAGCCGAGGAGATAGCGCTGGGAGTTTCGTCAGTAACCGGCATCCCGATTGCCGATAATCTGCGTATGCGCCGCCATTCAACCCAAACCCGCAAGAGTGCGACACAGCGCGCTGCCAACGCCTCTAATATTGCCTATGTAACTTATCCGGAGGAACTTGCAGATAAACATATTCTTGTCATCGACGATATTATCACCACCGGCTCGACAATGCTCTCATGCCTTAAAGCGCTGAAAACTGCCGAGCCTTCTGTAAAATTATCGGTTTTCACTCTCGCTGCAACCCATGCGGAATAATTTTTTAAACTGTCTGATTAAAAAATTTCATTCATAATATTTGCTGAAACAAAAAAAATCGGTAAATTTGCATTGTAATTCCCGAAGGGGAGTGACCGACAGCATTATGGCGATTTAGTGTAGTGGCCTAGCACGCCGCCCTCTCACGGCGGAAACCCGGGTTCGAGTCCCGGATTCGCTACAAGAATTCTAAGCGAGTATAGATTTTCTATGCTCGCTTTTGTTTATACCCGGTTCCCCAATATTTGTTAAAACTGAGGACGCATATCGCCGAGAGATTTTTGTGTCAGCTGCAAAAGTCGGTTGAAGTGTTATAAAACCGAGTACAGAATTTGTC
>CAMWUH010000088.1 GCA_947177325.1 uncultured Bacteroidales bacterium | reverse complement strand
TTCAAACGCCGGGAACGCCGGGAAGCGGGTGGCGCTACTTTACCATTGAGGCGAAGGGGGCGGGGACGGGGGTGGTGAAGTTCATCTCCTTGCGGGTTGCGGGGTGGACGAAGCGGAGTGTCTGGGCGTGGAGGGCAAGGCGATGGATGGGCGACGACTTGGCGCCATATTTGCGGTCGCCGGCAATGGGGTGGCCGAGGTCGCGCATGTGCACACGGATTTGATTTTTACGGCCGGTATCCAATTCCACTTCGAGCAGGGTGTAGCCGTTTTTGCGCTTGAGCACACGATAGCGCGTAACGGCGAGTTGCCCTTCATCGGGGTTGTCGGTTGAATAAACTTCATATTGCGAGTTCTCGGCAAGGTAGCTTTTGATGACGCCTTCATCTTTTTCAACGTTCCCTTCAACCACGGCCAGATACTTTCGGTTGAGCACCATGTTGTTCCAGTTATGCTGCATGGCGTCCTTGGCCTGAGGTGTTTTGGCAAACATCATCAGCCCCGATGTGTCGCGGTCAAGGCGATGGATGATGAAAAGCTTGTTGCGCGGGTCAACCCATTTTACGTATTCGCGCAAAATGGAGTAGGCAGTGCCCTCTTTAACCTTGTCATTGCCCATCGACAGCAATCCATAGCCTTTGTTGATAACGATTATATCGTCGTCTTCATACACTTTTTGGATGCGACGGTTATAAAATCGCGGGAACTCACGGGTGAGATTTACCTCAACCTTGTCGCCGGCCTCAAGCGGGAGGTCAAATTGAGTGGTGACGTCGCCGTTGACGCGGATTTGGTTATGCTTGAGCAGCTCCTTGACAGAGGTGCGCTTGCGGTGGGGCATAGCGGCAAAGAGATAGTCGAGGAGCGGAGTTGCACAGGCCGGAGTGTATGTTTCGATTACATCGGGAGTGAAGCGGCGTCGCTCGGCTCCCGGCTTGGATTTGCGTGGGCGTGGCATAGCGTTAAACTAATGATGTGTCAGTCGATTGTTCGAGATGCGTCAGTCTTTTTCGAGATAAGTGTAGCCATAAAGGCCGGAGCGGTAGTTGCTCAAAAATTCGCGACCCTCCTCGGCGGTAATCCGGCCTGCTTTCATGGCTGAGGCAACCCACTTTTCGAGGTTACGGACAAGCTTTTTGGGGTCGAACTGCACATAGTCGAGCACCTCGGCCACGGTTTCGCCATCGATGATGCGGTCAATCTCGTAGCGGTCGGGGTAAACGGAGATGTGAACGGCGTTGGTGTCGCCAAAGAGGTTGTGCAGGTCGCCGAGGATTTCCTGGTAGGCTCCCACGAGGAATACCCCTAAATAATATGGCTCGCCGGGGCGGAGGGGGTGAACCGGCAGAGCGGGCACCATGCCGTGGTCTGAAACGAAGTGGGCAATCTTGCCGTCGGAGTCGCAGGTCATATCCTGCAGAGTGGCCGTGCGGGTGGGCTTCTCGTCCAGACGTGAAATTGGCATTATCGGAAACACCTGGTCGATGGCCCAGGAGTCGGGGAGCGACTGGAAGAGCGAGAAGTTGCAGAAATACTTGTCGGGGAGCATTTTCGCGATTTTGCGCAACTCCTCGGGGGGATGTTTCATCGACGAGGTCATTTGCCCTATTTCGCGGGCAACGGTCCAGAACAAGCGCTCTATCATAGCGCGGGTGCGGAGGTCGAGCATGCCCAGAGAGAACAGGTCAAGAGCTTCTTCGCGAATTTGCAGTGCGTCGTGCCAGCTCTCGAATATGCCTTGCGGATTGAGGTTGTCCCATATCTGATAAAGTTCGCGGGCAAGCTCATGTTCGGTTTCAGCCACCTCTTCCGAGTCCTTGCATTGCGGCAGCGACGTAGTTTCCAGCACTTCAAACACGAGCATTGAGTGATGCGCCGTGAGCGAGCGGCCGCTCTCGGTGATGATGTTGGGGTGGTAGAGCTCGTTTTTATCACAAGCGTCGACCAGCGCCGAGATGGCATCGTTGGCATACTCCTGGATTGAATAGTTCATTGACGACTCCGACGCTGAATTGCGAGTGCCGTCATAGTCAACGCCCAGGCCGCCCCCTATGTCGACGTAGTCAATCCTGAAGCCGAGTTTCGACAGCTGCACGTAGAATTGCATAGCCTCGCGCAGAGCGTTCTTTATTGACCTGATGCGAGTTATCTGGCTGCCGATGTGGAAGTGGATAAGCTTCAGGCAATCCTTCAAATCGCGCTTTTCGAGGAAGTCGATGGCCTGCATGAGCTCGGTGGTGTTGAGGCCGAACTTCGATTGGTCGCCGCCGCTCTCCTCCCATTTGCCGGCGCCGGAAGCCGAGAGCTTGATGCGGATACCGATGTTGGGGCGCAGTTTCAGGCGCTTGGCCACGTCGGCTATCAGCTTCAGTTCGTTGAGCTTCTCAACCACTAAATAAATGCGGCGTCCCATTTTCTGAGCCAGCAGAGCCAGCTCGATATAGTTTTCATCTTTGTAGCCGTTGCAGATAATGAGAGCATCGTCGGCGATGTTGGTGGCCAGCACGGCGTGAAGCTCCGGCTTTGAACCGGCTTCCAGACCGATATTGAATTTCTGACCGTGCGACACGATTTCCTCCACTACCGGGCGCATCTGATTGACCTTGATGGGATAAATCAGGAAGTTCTGCCCCTGGTAGCCATATTGCTCGGCGGCCGACTTGAAGCAGCGTGAAATCTTCTCAACGCGATTGTCGAGAATATCGGGGAAGCGGAGCAACACCGGCGGAGTGATGTCGCGCAGCTGCAGCTCGTCGATTACCTCTTTAAGGTCGACCGACGCAAGCCCTTGACGGGGTGTTACCGCCACGTGGCCTTTTTCGTTGATTGAAAAATATTGACGGCCCCAGCCATTGATGTTGTAAAGCTCGGCACTGTCTTCAATTCGCCATTTTCTCATTTTCTGTTATGATATGCTGTTGTAGAGATAAATTTATCAGTCTTGGTAAAGCGAGGGAGGGCTCACGTTAAGCCGGCTTCGGCTTCTGCAATCCTCTCAGGCCATACATTCTGCAAAGATAACAAATTTTCAGCAATAATTAACTGTTAAAATTCTTTTATATCAGGGCAACGCTATCGGCATTAGAGCAGGGGCATTTCGGCGCGGTTATCCATGCTCCCGACGAGAATAGATTTTATTTTTCTAAACAAATTTCTTATCTTTGCAGTCGCAATTCACAAAGAATTGCCTGATAATGGACAAAACTTTTTCTATTTACGAAACATCTTTCCCCGCCGTCAGAAACTGGGGATTTCTTGAGAGCTGGAAAAGCACCGCGTCACGTTATGCTTCCATATAAGAAGTAAACGGTCAGTCACCTCACTTATTAATTATATTGACTGACTAAACAATCCAATCACATTTTTCCCATTAATCTTTATGAACAATCTTCGATTGCTCATCGGGGTCATGCTATCGACCCTGTTGAGTAGCGGTGTGCACGCTTACGGTCAACGGGTTATAACTCTCGAAGAGATTTTTAAAACCGCTGACAACGAAAGTGTGCAGCTCCGACCGTTTTTTTCAGCTCAAGACGAAGCCCGACGCGAAATCGACGTAGCGAAATCAGAGCGTCTGCCCGACATTGAGGCCTCCCTGTCAGTCAGCTATATCGGCGACGGCTTCACCACAAAGCGTAATTTCAGCGATTACTCCCGAGCTCCCATTCCTCATTTAGGCACAGGTCTGACGGTAGGCGTCAATCAGCCGATCTACTCAGGCGGCGCTATCACTGCTGCTATCGAAATGGCCGAATTGAAATCAGCCTCCGCCCGCTTCTCCACCGACCTCCACCGCGACAATATTCGCTTTCAGCTCGCCGGCTTATATCTCGATATCTATAAATTCACCAATCTTCGTGAAGTAGTCGAGAACAATATTGTGTCGGCGCGCAAGGTCCTCGATGAAATTTCCGTGCGCTATGAGCAGGGCACCGCTCTCTACAACGATATTACCCGCTATGAGCTCTTGATTTCCAACCTTGAGCTTCAGCTCATCAAAATCAACAACAATATCGACATTTTCAATACCCGGCTTGTCAGTATCGCAGGACTTCCGCAACAAACCAAGGTAATCCCCGACTCCACCATATTGATGCGCTCTCTCCCCTTGCAGGGTGAGGCATGGTGGCAATCTGAAGCAATCGCCAATGCGCCATCAATGAAGTTAGCCCGCAACGGCATAGAAATCAGCAAAAAAGCCGAAAATTTAGCTGTCGCTGAACGCCTCCCGAAAATAGGGCTGCGGGCAGGATGGACAATGGATGGCCCTATCCTCGTGGAAATTCCACCCATTAATCGTAATTTGAGCTATTGGTATGTAGGCGTAGGGGTCAGCTACAACATTTCATCGCTCTACAAAACCAACAAATCGCTGTCAAAAAGCCGCTTGGCCACCCGCACGGCCATCGACCGTCTGGATGCCGAAACCGAGCAACTCAACCTGGCAGTCAATGCCGACTACGTGCGCTATCTCGAAGCTTACGAGGAGCTTAAAACGCAAGAGAAGAGCGTAGAGCTCGCCGAGCGCAACTATCTGACCACCTCAACCCGATATGCCGAAGGGATGGCGCTCATAACCGATATGCTCGATGCCGCCAATGCGCGCCTCGATGCGCATTGGCAGCTGGTCAATGCCCGCATCGACATCATCTATTATTACTACAAACTCTTATTTATAACAGGATTAATATGAAACACCATACTAAAAAAATAATCTCCTATATCATTTCAGCGGCAGTTGTCATCGCAGCGGCGATATGGGTAGGAAGCAAATTTTTGCATTTAGGCCGTAACGAATTTACGGATAATGCCCGCGTTGAGCGCCAGATTGTGCCTGTTAACTGCAGGGTTCAAGGTTATATCAAAGAGATACGCTTCAGCGAGTTTCAGCCGGTAAAGAAAGGCGACACCCTGATTATTATCGACGATGCCGACATGAAGCTCAATGTCGCCAAGGCTAATGCCGACTATGCCAATGCCCTGGCCGGACGGGAAGTAGCCGGGCGAGCCGTCACCTCTGCTTCGGCCAACGTGGCGGTCAGCGACGCATCAATCGCCGAAGCAAAAGTGCTAATGGAAATGGCCGCTACTGATTTGCAGCGATATGAGAATATGCTTCAGAAAGACGCTGTCACCCGTCAGCAATACGACGGCGCAAAAACCGATTATGAGGCCAAGAAAGCCCGCTACGAAATGCTGACTCGCCAACGCGCCGCCACTTCAACGGTGGTCGACATCAATCGTGAACGCATATCGCAGTCAGAAGCCGGAGTGCAACTCGCCGAAGCTATGCTCAACACCGCCCGGCTCAACCTGAGCTATACCGTTATAACAGCCCCTTGCGACGGCTTTACTTCGCGCAAAGAAATACAGATAGGTCAGTTGGTGCAACCCGGTCAGACCCTGCTCGATATTGTCGACTCGACCGATGTGTGGGTCATTGCCAATTATAAGGAAACCCAGCTCAAGCATTTAGCTCCCGGCACTGCTGTAAAGATAGAGGTCGACGCCATCCCCGATGTCACATTTGAGGGGGTGGTAACCTCGATCTCTTCGGCTACCGGAGCATCGCTCTCTATTATCCCGCAGGACAATTCGGCCGGAAATTTTGTCAAGGTGCGTCAAAGGATTCCTGTCCGTATTGATTTCACCGGCAATAACAACCCGGCCGATATGGAGAAGCTTCGTGCGGGAATGAATGTTGAATGTAACGCCGCTTATTGATATGGCTGACCGGCATATTTACAACGGGCCATTTGATATTCCTGATGTCAGAAGTATTGTTCCTCGCCGGCTGAAGCCCTATCTGTTCATACTCTTCGTGCTGATCGTCCAGTTTTCAGGCGGCTTATATTTGGCCGCTGCCTCCGATATGGTCGGCACTACCGGATTGATGCAGGAAGATATATTGATGGCCGGCTACGCTTCTCTGATTGGCATGGCGATTAATTTCGCCGTGATGTTCAGGATAAAATTCCGATTTTCAACTCGCAATCAACTAATTGTGAGTGGCATCGTATTGATTGCCGCCAACGTGATATGCACCGCTACCCACAATGTCGGCCTATTGGTCGTCACCTGTTTCGTAGCGGGATGGTTTCGCATGCAGGCTACCTTCGCTTGCAACTCCACCATTCAGCTGTGGCTCACACCTGTGCGCGACATGGCGATTTTTTTCTGCTACGTCTACATTATCGTTGACAGTGTTATCCAACTGAGCGGCATAGCAACCATCTATACGGCGTTTTTCTCGCAATGGGAATATATGCACTGGATTATGACAGGTCTGCTTGCACTGATGATTTTGGCAGTTATGCTTCTTATCAAACCGGTCAGAGGACCTATGTATATTCCCCTGCTCGGCATCGACTGGATTGGGGCGCTCCTCTGGGCCGTTTTCATGGGTTGCTTTACGTTTATATGCGTCTACGGCGACTTCTACGACTGGTGGGCTGCCTCTGAGATTTGGGGCGCTACAATAATAGGGCTTCTGTGTGCGGCCATAAACCTTTGGAGAGCTACGTTTCTTCATCACCCCTACATTTCATTTATGGCCTTGAAAAACCGAAACGTCGTCAGAGCCACTTTAGTTTATATCGTTTTCTTCACTTTGCTGGCTACGGAGCATGTGTTTGAACATTCCTACGCTATCAATATCTTAGGATTTGATGAGACCAACCTCATCGACCTGAACTGGTATGTTCTCGCCGGCATAATTGCAGGTTGTGGATTCACCTACTTCACATTCGCCCTGAGAAAGTGGACCTACAAGACGATGACTGCTATCGCTTTCGCTATGGCAGCAATCTATCTCGCCTACTTCTATTTCTTAATCGACTACGGCGTTGAAAAAGAGATGCTGTTCATCCCCCTGTTTTGCCGGGGAGCCGCCTCTGTGATTATCTCCATCGTGTTTCTTACGTCAATCGTTCAAAGCGGATTGCCTTTTATGGTCTTTCCCCAGGCATTGACAATCAACGGTTTTACCGGAGCCGCGTTGGGGGCCTGTTTAGGCCCGGCTTTGATTGGCCGGCTGCTTCGCGTCACTTTTGCCAAGAACGCATCCCTGATAAGCACCGGAATGACCGATTTTAACCCCGACCTCTCTACCCGCCATGTCGCCGATATCTATGGCATGGTGCAGCAGCAGGCTCTGGTCGTATCTATGAAAGAAATATTCGGATGGTTGCTCATGGCTGCTTTAGTGTCGTTAATACTCATCATTGTAGGCTATGGCCCGGTAAGACCGTGGGCTATATTCCCGAAATGGAGCACGATAAGACGCGGCATCCGTCACCTCGTCCTCACCACCCGGAGCTGAACTAATCAAATAAGCACCCTCTCGGCGATATAGAGGCCATGACCGTTGCCTCAATCCTATCGATCTTATCCGCCCTATTGGCCTTACTGCCTTATTGGCACTATTTGCCCTATCGGGCTTATTGGCCTTATTGGCCTTATCGGCCCTATTGGGCTTATCGGGCTTATTGTGCCGAAAGCCCTTTTAAGTCCTCGGATATCCGCGGAGCGGATACATTTTGAGAGAACCCCACGATACGCGAGGCCTCGCAGAGGCTGAGTCTTCGTGGGGCTTCAGGGACGCACACCCTCACGACCATCCTCGGAGAGGATGCACATACCCGGGTGGCAGAGTGCAACCTCTCCAAGGTTGATTTACCGCTTTCAGCTTACCCTGCCCCACGAAGACTCGGGCCTATCCGCCCTATCCGCTCTATCCACCCTATCCACCCTATTGGGCTTATCGGGCTTATCGGGCTTATTGTGCCGAAAGCCCTTTTAAGTCCTCGGATATCCGCGG
>CAMWUH010000087.1 GCA_947177325.1 uncultured Bacteroidales bacterium | reverse complement strand
CCTCGGGTGTAGCCCGAGGATAGCAAGTATAACCAAGCGTTGAGTCCACGCTGAAAGTGTGGACGATGTTTTTCCATCATCGGCTCCATTCCCCCTCTCCCCTCCCAAAAAAAAGTTTAAAAAAAATTTGGCAGTTTTAAAATATATTTCTATATTTGCAACGGTAGCAAATAACAGCTTGGCGTTTCTGACGAGGCGTCGTTAGTTGTTGCGCTCTTACTCAACTACTTAGCCCTCTCAGACTAAGCGGTTGATTGTATCTGCTAATCAACCTTATCAACCCCGAAAAACAAAGTTTCATAAGTAACTGTTTAAAATTAAATTATACTATATGCGAGATGGAAATTGAGGAAAAATCAAAATTTGAAGAAGGAGTTTAGCGAGCTAAATGACTGATGAAAATTTGGATTTTAACCAATTTACAACCGCAGAGAGTATAAAGAATTTGTTAAGTAGTTGCTTTAGAAATAATAGCTTTAATTTTAAAAAAGTTACTTATAACCATAAATCTCACACGTACCCTCTATCGCCAACAAAAAAAACAAAAAAACTCTCCCCGGCGATAGCAACTCTTAAACCAAATTCTGCGCTCCAAAGGCTTATCAACATCAAAAACACCCCCACACGGTAAGCCTCGTTCCTTGAATCTCGTTTATCTTTATCCGAGTCAATCCTTAACCCTAACCAACATCGGCCATTATTTCCTAAAAGCCGATCCCATTCTTTCTGCTAATAATCAATCAATAACACTCTTTAACCTATAAGTCATGAACAAATTCTACTTGTTCCTCCTCACTCTCTTCGTATCGATAGGAGTGTCACAATCTGCCTCAGCTACGGTCTGGATTAATATCACAGGCGAATACAACGGCTGGCAAGACAACGGCGTAGAGCTCAACGCCTCCACCAGCACAACGCCCTCCGGCTACACTGTTCACAAAAACATTCAGCTCGGTAACACCAAATTCAAAGTCAGAATGTACAACACTAACGGAGGAACCGAGGTGTGGTACGGCTACACCGGCGCTAACGGTGCCATCCCTATGAACCAATGGGTTCAACTCACCGCAGGCGGTGGCGATGAAACTAACTTCTTCATCGACGGCTCCTACGACGGTCGCACCTACGACGTTTACTGGGACGACAACACCCACCGAATCAAAGTGGTTGACGCCGGCACCCCCTCCCGCCTCTATGTTATCGGCAGCTGGAACAATTGGGCTGTCGATGAAAAATACTCTGCTGATTATATCAACGACACCGGCGTCGTTAACAACGTGCCCGTTGGTAACGGCGAATTCAAAGTGCTCCTTCAACCCCTCGAAATCTACTACACTACCGAAGGGGAGATCGCTGCCAATTCAAATATCAATGCCAGCACTACTACTAACCCCGACGCTAAAGGTACAACAATTAAAAGTTCTACCGCCAAACGCGAATACGACATTCGTCTTACCGTTTATGCAAGCGGTTTCGGTTTGATTCGCGCTCAGAAATCAGTAGATGACAACTACTTCAAATTCACTCTCTACAACGCCGACGGCTCTGTTTACCATTCTGCTAATTACCAATTCCGCAACAACACTACATCTAATTATTTCGTCTTGAAGTTGCCCTATTTCGACCGTTCTTTCTACGCTGGTGTTAACTTCGGCTATGGTGAAAAATTCTATGGCAAACACTATGATGAAGACAACGAAGATATGTACTGGAACGGTGCCTCAAAAGTCTACTATCCCCGCGAAGGCTTTAAAACTCCCTTCACTGTTAGCAATGCAGTTGACGGATGGACCTACAATACCTACTTCCGTTTTACTCGCAATACTTCCAACTATGCCGACAGCAAACTTACAAGCATAGAGTTGTCAAGCTGCAGCTACGACCCCTGGTATTACCAAACCGATACTATGGGCTATGACGAGAACATCGGCTTTCAAGGTGGATCTTTCCGCTATGTAGCTCACACTGCGGGCGAACAACTCCGCCTCAGATTAGGCGCTCAATCTCGCACTATCGACCCCAATGGCGGCGACGCTCTGATCTCCGACAACATCACCGGCGCTCGTCTCTTTGAAGCTGCTGAAGACAAAACTGCAATCCTCACCCTCGCCGAAGCTGCCACTTACTATTTCAACATCGAAAGAATCAACCCCAATGATCCCGATGATGAATTCGACTGCACTGTTTGGACCCTCAGCGTTGAAAAACGCCCCGTTATCCAAATCGAAGGCTGGAGCTACTCCGTCAACGACGGTCCTCGTCAGCCCGCTATCAATGCTCATTCCTATAATCAAATAGGCAAAAGCGGCATTTCTTATGGCTTTGCAGGTCTCGTTAAGCAAGGCGACAAAATCCAGTTCTTCCTTGACGACGAACCCGTCTCTATTCTTGACGAAAGCGATTTCGTAATCTCTGAAGCTTACGACGGTTACCGTGCCTACGAATATGTTGTCGATCAAACCGGCAGCTTCATCATCCACAAACCCGGCGCTGTCGTTGGCGAAAACGCTTTCTACCTCACTATCGCATTCGGCTCCGAATCAATTCAAATCGACGCTGATCAAAAAGAACAGTATAAAGATCTTTGGTATGAGGACTACGACGACAACCTTTGGGCTGACGTTCCTCGCGCTCGCATCTTCGTTGAAGATTATAGAGAACATAATTGGACCTATATCCGCTACAATTCAGGTATCGGTGCCAAAGATATTTCATATCACCACAACAATCAAACCCCGGTTCCTTTCGAGCGCGAAGGTGATGACTACGTTATTTCCGGCATCAAGAGCTTCCAATCTTTAGCCGATGGCGTATCTTCTGACTCCTATTGGTATAGCTTCCAGCATGACGGTGAATTCCTCACCGGCTTCGACGGCAAAAATCCTACCTACTATGTCAGCTTCGACCCTCGATATAGAGCAGAAGGGGATGATTTTGAGCCTTGCGCTATCGCTCCCTACGGCAACGACCAAGCTCTCAGCCCTGATTATGCCAAAGCGACAGTAGGCGTTGCCGGCAACGCCATCTTCAAACTCCGCCTCTCCCGTAACCTTTACGGCGGTTGGTCAGTTGTAGCCGAAACCGAGGATTATCCTAAAGTCGAAAACATCCGCTTCCTTACCACATTTGATGAGGACGGCAACATTGTTAACGACTCTTACGCTACTCCTTTCCCATTGGATGAAAACGGCGAATACACCTTCACAGCTCCCGCTTCTTGCGAAATCCGTTTCCACCTCTCTCAAATCCTCGAGCCTAACAACATTCTCCTTCACCCCGACTTCTGCTTCTCCGGCCTGATGGATCGTAACTACTATGGACCTGATGATTATACTCCAAGAGCTGATTATAACGTCGTTACTACCGACAATCGCAACTTCAGCGTTGAAGACTCCCCCTTCTATGAATTGTACTCCTCTTCGTTCAACAGTTATATTCAAAACGCTCCTCTTGTTCTGAAAGCTGAAAAGGGTTTGACCTACACTATCCACGTTAAGAAGGTGGAATCATACTACGGTGACTACTATCAAGTGTTTGTCTACACCGACGGCAATGGCGGCGAATTCCCCAAAGGTTGGCTCGACACCACTTGCGAACGCGGCGGCGCGGTTGGCTTCTACCTCTCAGGCGACATCAACACCTGGTGCTCTGTTCACGACCGTAACTGGGAATACCAGAACTCCGTTAACAACACCACCGGTAAGGAAGGCTATGTTGGTTACTTCTGCCACGAAGAAGACGGTAACTACGACTATCGCCAGGACAACCCTGAACATCTCTACCTCCCCTGGCCCTCTGTCAAGGATATCAACCGCCACTGGCGCTTCGTTCCCGCCAAGCCTCAGGACAACAACATCGGCTACGGGCAGGTTGTCGATAACTTCACAACCCGCAGCGGCCGCAACCTCGGCTCCGGCGAATGGTACACCCTCGACCTCGCGGCAAACGGCGCTGCTGACTTCTACGAGCACCCCGGTCGCCTCTGCGGTCAGTTCAAAATCATTCAGGGCGACATCTACTCCGACAACTGCTACGCTACATCAGGCGGTGCTACCGACAACTACTATAACAACGTCATCAAAACCGGCCAGACCGACTACAACACCAACAATAAAGAGAGCGGCCGTGGCAACGGTCAGAACCTCTCTACTCAGGCCACCTACGTCGACAACGCCGTTATTTACTTCAACGCTAAAAACGGCAACATCGTTATCGAAGGCGACCCCGTTGATGCCTACGTTTACTACGCCGTTATCGGTCACGACGCCGACGGTAATCCCGTCACCGATTTCAACGCTCCTCAGCGCACCAAGTTGACAACTCTCGACCAGCACAACTACTTCGCTCCCAAAGAACCCTTCGAAAACAGCCGCAAGCTCGATAATCTCGACTTCTCTTGGGAAGAAGTAACCAACGTGCCCTACAAGCTCAACGACGGCTCTGAAATCATTCTCCCCAAAGCCTACCGTAAGAAAATCGCTTCTGCTTTGGCCCACCGCAACCCCGCCGGTTACACCGTCACCGTAAGCCGCCAAAACGGCTCTCTGTTCCCACAACAACGCATCGACTGCGGCGACGTTTGGTTCATCGAATCTGAAACCTACGCTTACTTCCGCTACGCCGACGACCGCCTCAACGAGCGCCCCGGCATGCAAGCTTACTTCAATGCCTGGACTGACCAATTCGACTCTAACGGTATCATCTCCGAAAAGAAACTCTATCAATCGCGCAACTTCGCCGAAATGGAGTGGATTGATGAAGTCAACGACATCGATATGCCCGCTAAATACAGTGATTATCGTGGCGCGGGATGGTTCCGCTCTAAAGATCCTATCCACCGCGACTTCTCTATCGGCGGCTACGCTATGTTTGCCGACAACTACGGTGGCTTCTACCCCGCCGGCGCTCCCTCTGTCAGCCAGGACACCAAGGATGAAATGAAGCTCCAGGGCGTTAACTTCTTCTATGTTGTCGACCTCAGCCCCCGTGTTCGCATCCTCTACGATAAGCTCAACGGCACATACGCCGTTCACCGTGATGGCCTCATCGACAATTCTAATCCCTCTTCCTACAACCCCGAAGAGAACCTATACATAACCCCCTATCTTGAAGGTGACCAGGCTTCTAACTACGCTGCTTCAGGCTCTGTGTTCCGCACCCCCTACGTGCTCCAGATCAATGCCGAGTTCCTCCACGAAGGCACTACCGACATCGACACTTCCTACAAACAAGGTATCCAATATCGATTCCGCGTTTACGATGAAAAGGGTCAGCTCGTCGAAAACTCTCTCAACGGTTCCGCTATCGACTACTCCGACACCTCCATCCTCCCTGACTACTACAAAGATCCTAAAAAGGTGGTTATAGCCGACACAGGTTGGATTGACGAACCCTTCTTCAGCTGGGGCCTCGACCAGGCTGTCAAAGACTTCGGCGACTCCTACGACCCCGCCCTTTACGACACTGAAGGTATGTATCGTATCATCGTTGTTGAAGTACGCGATGCCGAAGGTAAAATCCACCGCACTCAAGATATCTACGAATTCTATCGATAATCTCTCATAATCTATAGCTCAATCAGGTGCCCGGCAGCTGCCTGCCGGCGCCCTGACTGAAGCTCTCCCTCTCCTCAATAATTCCCGCGGCCCGTCCCGCTTAGCATATTTTCAACAACTCCCCGACTATCGATTTTATTCATTCAGTATCCCTCAACCCTTAACAATATAGATTTCAAAATCATGAAAAGTATATACAAAAGCCTGGTTGCATTAGCCGCATTAGCCCTCGCCGGCAATGCCGCTTTCGCTGCTCGCTTCATCTACAATGCCGACGCCTCTTCCGAAAAATATAAAAACGTGTGGCAATGGCGCTCTGGCGGCCCCGATGGAAAAATGATTCAATCCGCCCTTATCGGCCAAGTGCGAGTTTATCAGCTCGAAGACGATGCCGACAACATTATATTCACCGCTGCACCCGTCAATACTGAGATGGACAACTATGATCGCGGTGAACAATATAATAACATTAAAGACCTTGACGTTTACGACAACGGCAAATATTACGGTACTCTCTGCTTCCGCTCTAACCTCGATGGAGCCTGGAAAAACCACTACTTAACCGCTATACAAGGCTCTTCTTCTTATCGCACCGAAGATATGGTAATGGCCAATGACTCAGGCGAGCTGACCGTTGTGGCCGGCGTTGGCGACGCTGAGAAAGCCGGTTTGGGCGCCAATAAAGGCGTGCTTAACGGCGACGGTGACTCTTGCATTATGGGTGGTTGGACTAACAATAACGCTGTCGTTAATCTCCCTGCCGGCACCTCGTTTTATCTCACATTCAACGCCGTTACAGGTGAAATCACTCTCCACACTGACGCAAATAATCAAGAGGACAAACCTTGCGAGGAGTTTTCTATGGATAACATCTCCTACATCATGCCCGACTTCGGTGGTAACCCCGAGCCTTTCCGTACTCTCTCTGCCAAGCTCTCCAGCGACCAATATGGTTATCAATACAGTAAAACCATTGAAAAATGCCGCATGCTCCTCTCCATTAATCAAAAAGACAACGTTTCTTCCGACGACTTGACTAATCAATGGGTTAAATATGAGGACCGCGACCCCTCTAAGGAAACCGCCTACCACTATTTCTACTCCGACGACGTTATCGAGCCTACCGATCCCCGCTACGACGTGATGCTCAACAGCGCTCAATTCGGCGACCAAATCTCTCGCCGCAACCAATGGGCTCTTAACAAAAACCACAACGATATCCACGACTGCCGCAACTTCAACAAAGCATGGTATCGCGGCTATATGGTGGCCGAAGGCGTAGGCTTGGAAGACATCCGTCAGGAAGTCAACATCGACGACCTCTATTTCGCTAACCACCCCATGGCTAAGAAGAATGGTGGTCGCAAAGAAATCCGCATGTCTATGATGGGTAACGACGACAACCGCGTGGCTCGCACATTCTTCATGAACGACAACACCTCCGGCATCGAAGAAACTCTCGACGACGACCTTGGCAAATTTGAATTTGATGAAGAATCAGGCGAAGTTAAATACTACAACCTCCAGGGTCAACGAATCCTCAACCCCGTCAACGGCCAGGTTTACATCGTTAAACGCGGCCAGGAAGCCACCAAAGAAGTCTACATCCGCTAACCCCCTCCTTTTGGCTTATCCTTATCATACATCCGCGGAGCGGATGCATTCCTAAGAAATCCCCACGATACGCGAGGGCCTTCAGGCCCGAGTCTTCGTGGGGTTCACCAAGCCGAAAGAGCAAATCAACCTCGTAGAGGTTGCACATACCCTCCCCATCCCGCATATCCCGCCTGTTTGGCTTAAGGAATAAAGCGTTATTGATTGAATCCTGAAAGGGAGCGCCCGCCAAGGGCCGCTCCCTTTTCCATTTCCCTATTGCCCATCCCTCTGATTCCTCTGATCCCCCCCTATCCGCCCTATCCGCCTTATACGTCTTATCCCCCCTATTGGCCTTATTAGGCTTATTGGGCTTATTCGGCCTATTCGGCCTATCCCCCGGCTATATCCGCGGAGCGGATGCATCCTAAGAAAACCCCACGATACGCGAGGGCCTTCAGGCCCGAGTCTTCGTGGGGTTCACCAAGCCAAAAGAGCAAATCAACCTCGTAGAGGTTGCACATACCCGCCACCCCCCTTCCCTCGCCCTCTCGGGCTTATTGGGCTTATTCGGCCTATTGGGCTTATTCGGCCTATCCCCCGCCTTGTAGAGTCATGGCGTAATGCTGTTTATTTAAGGCGATTAGAGCTGCGCAGCAGCGATGTTTGTGCCGAACCTCGGGTGTAGCCCGAGGATAGCAAGTATAACCAGGCGATGAGTCCACGCTGAAAGTGTGGACGATGTTTTTC
>CAMWUH010000086.1 GCA_947177325.1 uncultured Bacteroidales bacterium | reverse complement strand
TATATTTCCGGCGAAACTGACCATTCAGAGAGTGTTTCAAAATGCAAATTTTGAAGCGCCTCTTAAGGTGTGTTCTTGCCAAAGCATTGTTTCCTCGGGAGAAATCTTTAGCCGGCTCAAAAAAGTTTTGACGGAGTGTAACTTTTTCCTTTCCTTTGCGACTAATAGTAGTGAAAGCTGATAAAAAGAGCTTTCGCTATTGCCACAAAATCAATGACTGCTTCAATTAATATATCAACCCTGCCTGCCATTGCGGGATGCAACCCCTGGCGAAAAATAGTAAAGCTTTTCGCCGCTATTCTCCCCGGCCAAGTAACCGAATCAGAGCGTGAGCAACATTTTGCCCGCTTGGTTAACGACTATGGGGCACTGATTTCGCGGGTTTGCTTCTCCTACTCATCATCGACCGACGATTTCAACGACCTTCGCCAAGACGTTTTGATTAACATTTGGAACGGCCTGAAAACCTATCGTGGCGACGCCGCTGAGTCAACGTGGATTTATCGTGTAGCATTCAACACCTGCGTGTCAACCGTCAGAAAACGCACGTCGCAACCTCGGTTCGTAGCCGTTGAACTCAACATGGATGTTACGGCTGATGAGGCTGACAACGACCTGCTTGAACGTATCGAGTGGCTTCATCGCCAAATTGACCGTTTAACGCCAATCGACAAGGCGGTGATAACAATGTGGCTTGACGAGCGCAGCTATGATGAAATAGCCGAGGTTACAGGCCTGTCGCGCAACAATGTAGCAGTTAAAATCAATCGCATCAAAACTCGATTATCTCACGACACATCATCATTATAATACTCTCTACTCTCTAACGTTTTTTATTATGACTCCCGAAGAAATCAGAACGACATGGCAAGAGGCAGCTCGCCGCATGTCGCAACTCAAAGCTCAAGAATATGAAAACAACTACCTGCAGCGTAAAGAAACGGCGCTTCAAAGCCTTGCCAAACGCTACGGCCGGTTTTCGCGCTGCTCATTCCTGCTGATTTTATGCGTGTTTTGCTGGCTCAACATGGATTTGGGCTTTGAAGCTGACTGGATGAAATATGTGGTTTTCGGTGTGATGACTGCCTACTTCATAGCCTGCGGTTGCATCGATTACTATTTGTATAAGGGTGTGTCGGCTATCAACTGCTATGAAATGACCGTAACCGAAGTGATTGACAGGGCAATGTATTATCGCAAAAAGCATTTTCAGTCACTGGCCTTTCTGCTGCCGATTGCGATTGGTTTGATTGCCTTTTTGGCCTACGCACTTCGCGCTGACAAATATGTGATTTCCGGCATTATTTGCGGCTCTATATTAGGATTAGCAATGGGCCTTTTCAATCTCCATAAATTCATGGCCGAATACCGAAAAATAAAAGAATAAACCAACCTCCCCTCTCCCCATTCATCATCATTCTCCTCTCTCCCCTCTCTCCTTTGATTCTTACTTTATCTCCTCCTTTTGCTTGGATGGAAATATTTTTTGTAAAAATTTGAAAAAATATTTTGTTAATTCATAGCAAATAGTTACCTTTGTGATGAATTATAAAACCAAGACGCAATGATTAACCACTCTTATTTTTACGGCTTTTATTTTTACTTTTATTTTGATAAAAAATAAAACCGGGATTTATGTGTGAGTTAAATTCAACGCAAAAAGTAACAAACTAACGATATTGATAACGCTAAATCCCGAGTCGCACTAAGCGTCGCGGGATTTTTCTTTTTTACAATATATGAGCCAAACTAACGAAAAGCCTGTTAAGGAGCAACCGAGAAAGCGAGTGACCATTCAGGGCATTGCCGGGTGCTATCACGATGCCGCCGCACGCGACTACTTCAGCGCCCACGGATATGGCGAAATCGACACCCTGCCATGCGACACATTCCCGCTGATGTTTGATACACTCGCCGCCGATGCATCGCTGCTCGGCTGCCTGGCCATCGAGAACACGATTGCCGGCTCGCTGCTGCAAAATCATGAGCTTCTGCGCCAGTCAAACCTTCAAATCGTGGGAGAGCAGAAGATGCGAATCTCTCATGTGTTGGCAGCATTACCGGGCCAGTCAATCGACGACTTGCAGGAGGTTAACTCCCATCCTATGGCCCTTATGCAATGCGAGCAGTTCATTCATCGCTACCCTAATTTAAAAGCTGTAGAGCGATTTGACACCGCCGGAGCCGCACGCGAGATTGCTCAAAACAAGCTCATCGGTCACGGGGCCATTTGCGGTGAGTTCGGAGCAAAACTCTACGGGCTCAATATCTTGGCTCGATCCATCGAAACCAACAAACGCAATTTCACCCGATTTCTAATTCTGGCCGACCCCATAGCTGCTGCAGAGATGGTTGACCCTCGCAAAATCGATAAATCGTCGGTAGTGTTCACGCTGCCCCACAGCCACGGGGCACTGTCGAAGGTGTTGACTATTTTTTCATTCTACGACCTGAATTTGTCAAAAATTCAATCGTTGCCGATTGTGGGACGTGAGTGGGAATATCGATTCTATGTCGACCTGACTTTCGACAATCCTATGCGTTATCGCCAGGCCATTGACGCAGCCCGTCCGCTGGCTCGCGATTTCAAGATACTCGGTGAATATGAAAGCTGCAAAATTCAACTGCCATGATAAAAGAACCTCAAATACATCCGGCCAACCGTGTTGACCAAATCAAAGAATATTACTTCTCGCGAAAGCTCAAAGAGATTGCAAAGCTCAATGAAGCGGGCGCCGACATCATTTCATTAGGTATCGGCGGCCCCGACCTTCCGCCAGATCCCTCGGTAATCAACACCTTGGCCGATGAAGCTCACGTCGCTTCCAACCACTCTTATCAATCATATACCGGCTTGCCGGCTCTGCGCAAGGCATTTGCAGAATGGTATGCAAGAAACTATGGCGTTGAGCTCAACCCCGCCACTGAAATCCTTCCGCTGATAGGCTCGAAAGAGGGCATCATGCACGTGTCTATGACATTCCTCAACCCCGGCGACGGGGTGTTGGTGCCTAATCCCGGTTACCCCACCTACACGTCGGTCAGCCGATTGGTAGGGGCAGAGATTTTTGATTATAAGCTTAAGGCGGAAAACGGCTGGGAGCCGGATTTTGATGAGCTTGAAAAATTGCCGTTGGAGCGTATAAAATTAATGTGGGTCAACTATCCCCACATGCCCACCGGAACTCCGGCCACTCGTCAATTGCTCAAGCGCATTGTAGACTTCGGTCGCAAACACAACATTGTCATCGCCCACGACAACCCCTACAGTTTCATTCTTAACGACAATCCACAGTCAATCCTCTCAATTGATGGCGCCAAAGATATTGCCATTGAGATGAATTCGCTGTCAAAGAGCCATAACATGGCGGGATGGCGCGTTGCAATGCTGGCTTCGAACCCGCAATTCGTCAGTTGGATTCTGAAGGTTAAATCCAACATCGACTCCGGACAATTCAAACCCGTTATGCTCGCGGCAGCTAAGGCTCTCGGCCTTCCGCGCAGATGGAACGAAGAGCTCAATGGCGTGTATGCCGAGCGCCGAAAGATAGCCGAGCAGATAATGACCCGATTGGGTTGCACTTTCGACCCGGCTCAACAAGGCCTGTTTCTTTGGGGGCGTGTGCCTGATGCAGTGGCCGGCTCGGAGGCGTTGGCCGATGAGGTGCTTCAGAAAGCGCGAGTATTTATTACGCCCGGGTTTATTTTCGGCAGCGAGGGCGACCGCTATGTCAGAATTTCGCTCTGCGCCCCGGTTGAAAAACTCCGCGAAGCTCTTTCCCGCATCGACCAATCCCTATAATCAAAGTTCCTGTCACCAGTTACCTCACATTTAATCAACCGATAATTATTTCAACAAAATACTTACCAAACTCGAATTTTTTATGGCAACATTAACAGATATCCAACCAATCCTCGATAAGTCAGTAGTGGGCAACGGCCCTATCGTAATCGCCGGGCCCTGC
Organism: uncultured Bacteroidales bacterium; assembly: GCA_947177325.1. Lineage (GTDB taxonomy): Bacteria > Bacteroidota > Bacteroidia > Bacteroidales > Muribaculaceae > JAGBWK01. Next base: position 3,962 of record CAMWUH010000086.1, on the reverse strand, counting down.
TCTGCCGAGAGTCGCGAGCAAGTGCTCGAAACAGCCCGTGAACTTCAAGCCAACGGCATTAAGATATTCCGCGCCGGCATCTGGAAACCGCGTACCAAGCCGGGTGGCTTCGAGGGTGTAGGTGCAGAGGGTCTGCCTTGGCTCAAGGAGGTAAAAGATACACTCGGAATGCTTGTGGCAACCGAGGTAGCTACCCGCCAGCATGTAATTGATGCCCTTAACGCAGGCGTAGACATCCTATGGATTGGTGCCCGCACATCGGCCAATCCCTTTGCCATGCAAGAGATTGCCGATACGCTCAAAGAGATGAATGCCGATGTGCCCGTGTTGATTAAAAATCCCGTTAACCCCGATTTGGAATTGTGGATTGGCGCTATAGAGCGAATTTACAATGCAGGTATCAAGCGCGTAGGCGCTATTCACCGCGGCTTCTCAGCCTACGGCAAACACCTTTACCGTAACCTCCCGCAATGGCACATCCCCATTGAGCTGCGTCGCCGCTTCCCCAACTTGGCAATTATCAACGACCCCTCACATATCGGCGGAAAGCGTGAACTGGTTGCGCCCCTGTCGCAGCAAGCTCTTGACATGGGCTTCGACGGCTTGATTATCGAAAGCCACTGCGACCCTGACTCGGCCTGGAGCGACAAGTCGCAGCAGGTAACTCCTGATGTGCTCAACTTCATTCTGAACACCTTGGTTGTCCGCGATGAAAAAACATCAACCGAAAGCCTGACACTGCTCCGTCAGCAGATTGACCAGATTGACAACGAAATTCTGGAATCGTTGAACAAGCGTATGCGCGTAAGCCGCGAAATCGGTCAGTATAAGAAAGAACACCGCATGCCCGTGCTTCAAGCCTCGCGCTATGACTCTATCATGCAGTCGCGCGTGCAACTGGCAAAAGAGATGGGCATGAGCGAAGAGTTTATGCAGGCGGTTTTGGCTGCTATCCACGAAGAGTCGGTGCGCCAGCAGCTCGCTGTGCTTAATCAACGTTAATATTCGATTGCTTGCACTATGAAGATATTGATTTTAGGAGCCGGCAAAATGGGCACTTTTTTTGCCGACCTGCTTTCGGCTGACCACCAGGTAGCAGTTTACGATGTTGACCCTGAGCGCTTGCGTTTCACCTACGGTGTCCAGCGCTTCTCTGACAAGGAGGAGTTACGCGAGTTTGCCCCCGACATGGTAATCAATGCCGCGACCGTGCGCTACACCATTCCTGCCTTTGAGGCGGTTCTCGACTATCTGCCGGCCAACTGCATTCTGAGCGATATAGCGTCTGTAAAAACCGGATTGCCCGAGTTTTATGCCAAGCAAACACGACCGTTTGTGTCAACTCACCCCATGTTTGGCCCTACGTTTGCCTCGTTGTCAAATCTTTCTAACGAAAACGCAATCATCATTACTCAGAGCGACCACTTGGGAAAGACGTTTTTCCGCGATCTCTATCGTCGTCTGGGGCTCCATGTCGAGGAATACACCTTTGAGGAGCATGATGAAACCATAGCTTACTCGCTGTCGATACCTTTTGCTTCGACCTTAGTGTTTGCCGGAGTGATGCGCCATCAATCGGCACCGGGCACCACTTTCAAACGCCACATGGCTATCGCTAAAGGATTGATGTCGGAAGATGATTATCTTTTGTCGGAAATTCTGTTCAACCCTAACACTCCCGCGCAGCTTGAGAAAATTCAGGAGCAGCTGGGGCATCTCAGAGAGATAGTGGCGCGCCGCGATGCTACTGCAATGAAAGCCTATCTCGCCCAGATCCGCGCCAACTTGGAGTAACTTCGGGAAATGCATAATTATGGGTCAATGTAAAAAAGCGGTTGTTAAATATGAAATAGACCGTTGTTTGATCAACATCGTCCACACTTTAAGCGTGGACTCATCGGCTCCTTCGACTTGACGTCCTCGGACTGCGTCCGAGGTTTGGCATAAACGTCGCTGCTGCGCAGCTCAATGTGAAGACAAATTCTTTACTCGGTTTTATAACATTTCAACCGGGTTTTGCGACTGACCCATAATTATTAACCACCAAGGCCGATTAGACGAATAAATCTAATCGGCCTTGGTGGTTTTTTTACTTCGTTCTGAAATAGTTTGATCGAACCCTTAGTTGGGGAGGATTCGGCGGGCGCCAAGGAAGCGGGCGGCATAGTAGGGCGATGAGGTTTTGTCGACTCTGACGCCGCTGCGGATTGATGCGTGGATGAAGGTGACTACGCCTGTTTCGGGGTCGGCAGAGATGGCGATGCCAACGTGGCCTACTTGACCGTTGCGGGCTCGGCCATTGAAGAAAATGAGGTCGCCGGCCTGCACTTTGTCTTTGTCAACGGCGATGCCGTCGGTGTACTGAATGCGAGAAGAAGCGCCCAGTTTGTAGCCGAATTGGCGGAAAACGTAGCCGGTGAAGCCTGAGCAGTCAAAGGCTGCAGGAGTTTTGCCCCCGAGACGATAGCGTGTGCCCATAAATGAGCGGGCATAATCGAGGAGGTCGGCAGCGAGCTGCTCGGTTTCGATGTCGGCGGTTGATTTGAGCTGAGTAAGTTTGGGCTCCGGGAGAAGTTGGTGGAGCGAGTTATGAGCGTCGGCAATCATTTTCGGCTCGTCAACATTGAAGTCGCCCGGAAGCTTCAGAGATTGAGCTGCCGCGGTGAAGAAAAATGTTGAGAGAAGTGAGATAAGTATAAAAAATTGTTTTTTCATGATGGTTTTAGAGTGTGAGCCCGATAGGTTGGCGGGCTAAATTGTAGAGTGATAATGATTGTCGATTGGCAGCGGGCGAAGCAGTTGAAATGATTGGTGGAAAGAGCTGCTTTGCTCACTTCTACAAAGTTAACGATTTTATGTTAAAAATGCTAACCATCAGAAATTATTTAACAATTTTTGAGAGATGAGCAGTTTACTCCGCGAATGGTTGATAATGTAAGACGATAAGGTGTTTCATGGATAAGGCGCTCCTACCGCTCTAAACCGGGGAGAGGTTATTTGCCGGAGAACTTGGCCATGAGAGCCCGGAGGGAGTCGATGTCGGGATCTTGGGTGGAGTTGGAACTATCGACGTTATCTGAAGCGTCAGCTGAGTCAGGAAGGTCGGAATTTTCAGACGTAAGTTCTGCGACGGGCTCGAAATAGTCTGCTTCGACATATTCGTTGCGATAGGCGAGGAAATAATCGATATCGGCTTTATTTAACCGGAAGATCGGTTTGCCCGGGCGGAGTTGGCGGTCTATAAAATAATTGCTTAGTTCAGTAACCGCCTTATGTCGGTCGTCAACTTCAATGAAATACAAGGCGTCGCCGGGCTTTTTGACGTTGCTTTTAAGCTTGTAGCCGCCGAGAATTTTGATTAGTGATATGAACCCTTTGGCGCGGAGTCGGTGGAGTTGACGTTGTTTTTCATCAACGAGCTGCAGCAAGTCGTAAAGAGCAGTAACTGAGGGGTCGGTTTGCAGATGCTTCCTGATGAGAGCGTCGAGGAGACGTAGGGTTACGAGAGTGTCGTTAGATGCCGAGTGAGGCGGGAGGTCGTCAGTAAAGCCGCAACCCATGATGTCGGCAGCTTTTTCGAGCGAAGGTAGATGCTTATATGAAATGTCATTATTGCCCTCTTCGAGGATGCACATCAGTTGCTGAACGTCGATGAGGTCAATATTGTCGGCAATATTGAATCCATTGTCGGAAAGAAATTTGATATCGTTGTCAAGAGCGAAGCCCACAATAACGTCGGCATTGTCCAGAATGCGTTGTATGGTTTGTTTCTCCTCCTTAACCGTCGGGGCATCGCAAACGTCAAGATAGGAGATGTGGTGGATTTTTTCTGACCATTTCCGAGAGTAGGGAGGGCAGAACAGGCTATGGTAGATTTCTGTTTCATCGGGGTAGGAAATGATTGAGAGTTCAAGCATTTCATCGCGATCAGTGGCTTCGATGTCGAGGGCAACAATATTCAT
>CAMWUH010000085.1 GCA_947177325.1 uncultured Bacteroidales bacterium | reverse complement strand
TCTTACTAATATAAATCTCGAATCTTATTATAAACTAATTATCGAAACTTACTTAGTTTAAATCTTTAAACTTTTTTATTTGATATGTCGGATAAGAATCGGTGCCGATTTTGGCTGATAATGAGCATAATGGCTGCGTTTTGTGTGGCGAGTCGCATTTGGGATCTCATTGAAGCAAGGAAGGATTGGGGCGAATTAGTTTCCGCCCTGATAATCTGCTTTCTGTGCGTTTATTTCTATATCCAAAATCGTAAAAAGTTAGCTGAGGATAACAACTCAGACTCAGCTGACCACCAATAAATCATCAGGAGATGAATGGAGCGTTGAGGCAGGTTACGGAGATTGCGCAGCAGCAGCGGTTATTGCCGGTGCAGCTGCAGTTTTCGCGTTTGCTTGAGATGGGAGATGCCGAATTGGAAATGGAGGTTGACAAGGCTCTCAACGAGATGCCGGCGCTGGAGGTGGCTGATAGTGAGGAGAATGCAGTGCAATCTGATTTCAATGAGACTGCCGATGAGCTTCAACGTGCCGACTATGGCAGCGATGAGGAGATGCCGTTTCAGCAGCGCCGTCAGCCTGATTGGATTAACGATGTTACGGTTGAAGCTGAGGGAAGTTCGCTGTTTGATGTGCTTTCGGAGCAGCTTTCGGCTCTTGATTTGAGTGGAACAGATGCTGAAATCGGAGGAGAAATTATCGGTAATATAGATGACAACGGCTATTTGAGCCGCTCGGTGTCAGATTTGTCGCTTGACTTGTCGATTAAGCTCGGAGTGGATGTCAGCGATGAGGATGTTGAACGTGTGCTCGGAATGGTGCAAGGTATGGACCCGAAGGGGGTGGGAGCCCGCGATTTGCGCGAGTGTTTGTTGCTGCAGCTCGATGCAAGGAGCGATGATGATGTTGACGCTGAAAGATGCCGGCGAGTGATAGCCGAGCAGTTTGATAACGTAGTCAAGGGTCGTTGGGACTTGATAGGACGGAAATTATCGCTGACCGACGATGATGTTGACAGATTGAAGGCTATCATCAGGTCGCTTAACCCAAAGCCCGGCACTGAAGTGGCCGAGGGAATTTATGAGAGTCAGGGGAAGATTATCAACCCCGATGTTGAGGTCAGGGTAGATGATGGCAACGCTGTCGTTTCGTTATTGTCGAGAGTTCCGGAATTAGCTGTGAGCAGTTCGTTCAGCCTTGAGGGGGTTAAGCCGGGGAGCGCCGATGAGGCGTTTATACGGTCACGACGTGATGAGGCCGCCCAGTTTATCAATGTTATAAAGATGAGGCGCGACGTGTTAATGGCGGTGACGGAGGCAATCGTGAAGCTTCAACGAGATTACTTTCTTTCGGGCAACGAGGCTAATTTGCGCCCGATGGTGCTGAAGGATGTAAAAGCGATTACGGGTCTTGACCTGTCGGTGATTTCCCGCGCCACTTCCGGCCGCTACATGCTGACCCCCTGGGGCATAGAGCCTATGAAACGCTTCTTCAGCGAGCGGTCAGTGACGGCCGACGATGGCAGCGATATTTCGGGCGCGAGGGTGTCGACGATTATTAAGCAACTTATAGATGGCGAGGATAAAACAAATCCGCTGAGCGATGCCAGGATCGCAGAAATGCTGCTTAAGGATGGGATGCCTGTGGCGCGCCGGACGGTGGCAAAATATCGCGAGCGAATGGGCTATCCGGTGGCTCGATTGCGCATGGAGCGATAGTGGCCGGGGGGCTTTTTTAGCCGGAGATTTTGAACAACGAAAAAAAAGTGGTAAATTTGACCCTGCTTTAGCGGGCTATGTCAAGTGATGGCCGGCTTTTATCGAAACAAACTGAATTTATGGAAAATACTCCTTTGATCAGGATAGCGCGCTTTTTCTCCGGGCTTTTTTCGCCTTTGTTGATGCCAACATACGTAGTAGCAGTGGCTCTGTGGGCTACTTATCTTAACGTTACCACCTTGGGAACGCGATTAATGGTGCTTGCAGCTGTGTTTGCATTCTCGTGTATGTTGCCGATTATCGTAATTTTCTTTTTACGGGCTATTAAATATATCGAGTCGACCAATTTGGATAACCGTCGCGACCGTGTCATCCCCTATTTTATAACCACGTTAACCTACATCGGCTTGTCAATCTATCTTAATCGGATTCATGCGCCGGCATGGCTGATACTGTTTTTCGCAGGCACGTCGGCAGCCGGATTCATCAATCTGCTTATCACTCTGAAATGGAAGATTTCAGGCCATGCCACAGCAATGGGAGGCCTGGTCGCTATGGCGATATTCGCATCGGCCCGCAATCTGGCAATGCATCCTCAATGGTGGTGGATAATTGTGGCCGTGATGATAGCCGGAGTGGTTGCCTCCTCACGACTGTTGCTTCGTTGTCACACACCCGCGCAGATAGCCGCAGGATTTCTGACAGGGCTGCTATGCATCGGTATCCCCGTGTTTGTCTGGGGCTAAACTTGCTTATATTAACTCACCAATTATAACTAATATGACTCCCTTAGTAAGCATTATAATGGGCAGCACGAGCGATTTGAAAGTAGTGTCGAAAGCTGCCGACTTTTTGAATCAGCTTCAAGTGCCTTTTGAGATGAATGCATTGTCAGCGCATCGCACACCGCGCGAAGTCGAAGAGTTTGCCCGTAACGCCAAATCGCGCGGCATCAAAGTGATAATCGCAGCCGCCGGTATGGCAGCGGCATTGCCGGGAGTGATTGCCGCATCGACAGAGTTACCGGTCATAGGAGTGCCTTTGGACGCGACGCAGGGTGGTGTAGATGCGCTCTGGTCGATTGTGCAGATGCCTCCGGGCATAGCCGTGGCTACCGTAGGTATCAACGCCGCAATGAATGCAGCAGTGCTTGCCGTGCAAATACTTTCATTGACCGATGCAGCCATAGCCGAGCGCTTTGCGGCTTATCGCAGCTCGCTGTCGGCCAAGATTGTCAAAGCTAATGAAGAACTTGCTCAAATCCAATATGAGTTTAAAACCAACTAATGAATTGAATGGCCCGGATTCGCCTTTGACTTATCGTCGCCGCAAGGCTTCAGAGGTGAAAATCGGCAATGTAAACATCGGTGGAGAGAATCCCATAGCATTACAGTCAATGACATCGACTTCGACTATGGACACTGACGGCTCGGTGGCCCAGGCGGCACGCATAATTGATGCCGGAGGCCGTATTGTAAGACTTACCGCCCAGGGTGTGCGCGAAGCTGCCAATCTTGCCAATATCCGCCGCGAACTCTCAGCACGAGGCTATTCAGCACCGTTGGTAGCTGATATCCATTTCAATCCAAAGGCAGCCGAAGAGGCGGCTCTCCACGTTGAGAAAGTCAGGATTAACCCCGGCAACTTCGTTGACCCCGGTCGGACATTCAAGAAAATTAAATTTACCGATGAAGAGTATGCCGCCGAGCTGGCTCGCATCGAGGCACGACTGGTGCCGTTTATAGAACTATGCAAGGCTAATTCCACGGCCATCAGAATTGGTGTAAATCATGGGTCGCTGAGCGACCGCATCATGAGCCGATATGGCGATACCCCCTCAGGCATGGTGGAGAGCGCTATGGAGTTTCTTAGAGTGTTCAAGCGCCATGACTTCAACAATGTTGTAATTTCAATCAAGGCGTCAAACACTGTTGTAATGGTTGAAACCGTTCGCCGATTGGTTGCTGCAATGGAGAGTGAGCAGATGGCTTATCCGCTCCACTTGGGCGTGACCGAGGCCGGAAATGGCGAAGATGGCCGGGTGAAATCGGCCCTTGGTATAGGAGCGCTATTGCTTCAAGGCATAGGCGATACCATTCGCGTGTCGCTCTCGGAAGACCCGGAACTGGAGATACCGGTAGCCCGACGTCTTGTCGAGCACACAGCAAAAGTAGCATCGGCAGGAACTGTAGCCGGTGAATACTACCGCGGGTTTGACCCGATTATCCCTAAGAGCCGACGTGGCGGAGACGGGGGAGAGGTGATAGCCCTCGGAGTTGATGATATCGATCCTCAACAGCTTGTTTACATTGATTGCGACCGGTCGCTCAACTCCATAGTCGAGCAAGCGCAAGGCGCAGGAGACCGCATATTGGTGTTAACATCTAAGCGAGTCAATCAGGCCGCCGTTATTCAAGCGGCCATGCATCGATTGATTGACAGTGGTGTTGCCAATAAGATGATACCACAACTCGCTTATACAGGTCTTTCGGCTGAGGAGGTGGTTGTAGCAGCTTCGGCCGATGCCGGAGCCATATTGCTCAACGGCTTCCATGACGGCCTGGGGCTGATAACCGATAATCCGGAAGTAGATGTAGCTTCATTGCTTCCGGCAATTTTGCAGGCTGCCCGCCTGAGATTTTCCCACACTGAGTTTATTTCCTGCCCCGGCTGCGGGCGCACCCTTTTTGATATACAATCAACTGTTAACCGCATAAAAGCTGCCACAGCCCATTTGCCGGGATTAAAGATTGGCGTAATGGGGTGTATAGTCAACGGTCCCGGCGAGATGGCCGATGCTGATTATGGCTACGTTGGGGCTGCTGCCGGCAACGTCAGTCTTTATAAAGGGAAAGAGTGCGTTGAGAAAAATATCCCTTCGGAGCAGGCACTCGACCGATTGATTGTCCTCCTTAAATCAGAAGGAAAATGGATCGATCCGCAGTAGATTTCACACTCCTGACGCTCCCGTCGGGGCTTCGGCTTGTGTGTCGCACCATTGACTGGCCCGTAGAGCACTTCGGAGTAATAGTCAGAGCCGGTTCGGCCGATGATTTTCCCGGATGTGAAGGATTGGCTCATTTCGTAGAACACACATTATTCAAAGGCACGACTCGCCGCACATCTTCGGCTATCAACAACAGGATGGAGGAGATCGGTGGGGAGCTTAATGCGTTCACTACGAAAGAAACAACCGTGGTCTACACTGCTTTTCCGCCAGACTATGCCTCACGGGCCATTGAGCTGGTAGGTGACCTGGTAAGCCATCCGATTTTTCCTGAAAAGGAAGTCATGCGCGAGCAGCGGATTGTCGATGAGGAGATAAGCAGTTATCTCGATTCACCGGCCGATAGGGTATTCGACGAATTTGACGACCTGATTTTCAAGGGTTCTCCCTTAGGCCACAACATACTGGGCACGCATGATACGCTTCGCAATCTATCGCGCGAAGATTGCATGAGATTTGTCAATACGTTTTACACGCCGGCGCGCATGGTCGCTTTCTACAGTGGCCCCGTGAAGCCGGAGAGGGTGGCCCGATTGGTGGAGCGCCACTTCGATTTGCGCGCCGACTCGGTTGTTGCTACTTCTACCTCGGTTAACAGAGCGCCTGAGCGTTTTGAAATCGTTAACAGCGGCGATGATAACTATCAGGCTAATGTGGTTGAGGGCACGTTGCTCCCCATCAGTTACAGCGACCCTACGGCCACTCTTTCGCTCTTCAACAACATACTTGGCGGTCCGTCGATGAATTCACGACTGAACATGGCCATGCGCGAGCGTTCCGGATTGGTCTACACCGTTGAGTCGTCGCTTGCAGTTTACTCGTCGATAACGTTGCTGACCATCTACTATGGTTGCTCCGATGCCGACCGCCGTCGCTGTCACCGCATTGTAGAGCGCGAAATCAACAATTTGTCATGCAAACCAATGAGCGACGCAGCTTTGGACAAATCAAAACGTCAGTTTGCCGGGCAGATAGCAATGTCAGCCGCCATGGCCGATAACGTTATTATAGGCGCTGCCCGCAGGGTTCTGTATTGCAATCATTTGCTTAAGCAGAGTGAAATCGTTGAGCAAATCAACAGAGTTACTGCTGCCGAGTTGCAATCGCTCGCCGCTTCAATCGATTTGTCGTCGTTGACGTTGCTATAGTTGCGGGCTCATGATATACCTTTTTGGGTTAATGTAAAAAAGCGGTTGTTAAATATGAAATAGACCGTTGTTTGCACAACATCGTCCACACTTTCAGCGTGGACTCATCGGCTCCTTCTCGACTTGACATCCTCGGACTGCGTCCGAGGTTTGGCATAAACGTCGCTGCTGCGCAGCTCAATGTGAAGACAAATTCCTTTACTCGTTTTTTAAACATTTCAACCGCCTTTTGCGACTGACCCCCTTTTTGGGTTAAGCATCGTCCACACGTTCAACGGTAGAGTGGAGGGTTTATGAAGTTAAAAATGAAAAGCGCCTCGGACGTGTGAAATGTCCGAGGCGCTTTGGCTTATTGGAAAATCAATCAGTGGCGATGATTATTCAGCGGCGTCGAGAGTTACGATGCGATAGTTGCCTTGATTGATGATTTCTTTAACGAGGTTTTGAACGTCTTCAACAGTTACAGATTGAATTACATCTACGTCGCCGTTGAAAGTATCGACTTCGTTGAGGGTGAAACCGGTGATACCGTTGAGCCAGCTTGAGTTGTTTTCTTTACCTTCAGTGGCTTCTTTAACCATAAATTCGGTTACTTTGGCGAGCTCTTCAGGTTTGATGTCTGATTGCATGCGGTTGATTTCAGCTTCAATGAAATCGAGAACTTCTTTGCGCATTTCAGGCTTCATGGGGAAAGAAGTCTGCAAAGCGAGGTTTTTGCCGGGATTGCGAGAGAGCTGGGCGGCAGCGCCGATTGAGTAAACGGCACCCATATCTTCGCGAACTGTTTCGAGTAGGCGCTTAGAGAGGATTTGACCCATAGCAGATGCAGCTACACGGTTTTTAGCGGTGTAGGGTACTTCGGCGATTGAGCCGATGAATACGTAGGTTTGAGGAGTTTCCATTTTGGTAGTGAACTCGTCAATGCCTTTGCCGCCCTTCATGTCGAAGCGGGGATTGTCGATAATTTCTTTGTCGGCTGTAGCAGCGTCGGCGGGAAGAGTTGCGATGTATTGCTCAACCAAGGGGCGGAATGTATCCATGTCGATGTTGCCTACAAACACGAAAGTGAAGTTGGCAGCATTGTCGGTCATGTCGTGAGCGATTTTGATGAAGTTTTCGCGAGTAGCTGCAGCGATGTCGTCGGTGGTGAGAGTTTGACGTGCAGGAGCTTCAAAGAGAGCTTTCATCAAGTCGCGGCCGAAGATGTATTGGGGGTTGTTTTCCTGATTTTTAAGAGCGCCACTCATGCGATTTTGGATAGCGGCAAATTCATCTTCATTGATTGACACCTCAGTGAAAGTGGCGTAGATGAGTTCCATCAAAGTGGGAAGATCTTTGGGAGTTGAGAAGCCGGTGATAGAGCGTGATGTAGTGCCGAGTTCGGGAGAAATGTTGGCTTGTTTGCCTGAGAGATATTTCTGAACGTCGGTTGAGGTGTAGGTGCCGAGGCCGGCTTGCGAAGCTGCGTAGTCAAAGAATTTCACGTCGGCAGCCAAAGCGTCGTCAATTTGCATCATGCCGTTTTTGGCAATAGCTTCGAAAAGAATTTCGTCGGCTTTGAATTTGGTGGGTTTAACGATAACTTTCACACCGTTAGAGAGTGTGAGCACGGTAGCACCGAATTGGTCGCATTGTTTCTCGCTGACGATTTTGCCGGGTGCTGGGAGTTGGGGGATGAGGGGCTCATCTTTAACTTCGTCGAGGTAAGGCTCGATTTCTTCAGCGTTAACTTTAGCGATAACTTCAGCCATTTGCTCAGGAGTGGGGAGAGCAACGCCATCTTTTTCGGGGAGCATGGCGAGAACAACGCGGTTGTTTTCAGTAACCAGCTCGGGAAGCACCTGGTTGATCATCTGCAAGGGGATGTTTGGCACCCATTGCTGCATGATTTGATATTCTGTTTCGATAGAGGGGATGGGCTCGTTGGTGAGGAAGTTGTTGACATATTCCTGAACATAAGAGTTGTTTTCAACGTCGGCGCGGTTGTTGTAGGCGCGTTCCAAACGAGAGAGGTATTCGCTTTTAGCACGTTCATATTCGCTGACGGTGAAGCCGCCGCGAGCTGCGCGGAGCAGTTCACGATAGGTTGATTCAAGCACGGGGAGCACATCGTCGGTTTTAGAAACGCCGCCGACGGTCAAAGCGTCTTTGGTC
>CAMWUH010000084.1 GCA_947177325.1 uncultured Bacteroidales bacterium | reverse complement strand
AAACGCCTTGAGGAGCTGCTTGAAAAATATGAATCAGATGCGGATTCATTGCGCACTCAGCGCCGTCAAATCATAGCGTCGGCCAAAGAGGAGGCCGAAAAAATCATAGCTCAAAGTAATGCCTCTATTGAGCGGACCATCCGCGAAATCAAAGAGTCGCAAGCTGATAAAGAGCGTACCCGACAAGCTCGCCAAGAGCTTGCCGAACAGCGAAGCAAGCTGCTCGCCGAAAATGTAGCTGCCGACAATGAGCCGGCCGCCCTGCGCAAAGCACCCAAATCAAAGCGAAACAAAGCGTCGAAAGCCACCACAACGGCCGATAACAGACCTTTGCAGGCCGGCGAGCATGTAAAGATGGACAATGGCGGCTCCGTCGGCACTATCGTTTCGATTGACGGAAAAACTGCAATGGTTGAATTCGGTGCGATAAAAGTTAAAGTCGACGCATCGCGGCTGAAACGCACCGCGGCCAAGCCCAAGGCTCAAGGAGGGGTGGCATTTGTTTCATCACAAACCACCGACGCTTCCCGTAATCGCCAGCTCAACTTCAAGCAGGAGATTGACTTGCGTGGCATGCGGCTTGATGAGGCATTGCAGCAGATGGTGTATTATATCGACGATGCCATTCAATTTAATGCAGGTCGAGTGAGGGTGCTTCACGGCACAGGCACCGGGGCACTTCGCGAAGGTATCAGACGGTTTCTTCGTTCACACGAAGGAGTGGAATCGTTTCGCGACGAGCTGCCTCAATTCGGTGGTGCCGGAATCACAATCGTTGACCTCAAATAATATTCCATGTTGACATTTAAACTAACATGAGAAAATTCATAATATTATTCATTTTGCTAACTTTTTCAACAGTAGCAGAAACATTCTGTTACAATAACAAACTCCCTTAGTGAGTTTCAGAATAAAAATAATTGGAGAGGTTGCGCCAAAAAATAGCGGCGCAACCTCTCTACTATATTATTCTTAAAAAACCGCGATTAGAAGAGGAGGGCGAGGCGGTAGACGATGAAGGCTACGACCCATGCCACCGCCGTGTTGTAGAGGGCGGCAAAGACGCCGTAGCGCCAGCGGCCGGTTTCGCGCACTATTGCCGTCAAGGTGGCGATGCAGGGACAATAGAGAAGAATAAACACCAGAAAGCTCAATGCATTGGCATGATTGAAGGTGTTGCAGGAATCGATAGAAGGAGCTTGCAGACGCTCGGAGAGCTCTTCGCCGGCTACCTCTTCATCGCCGGTGTAAAGCACGCCTAAGGTTGACACTACAATCTCCTTGGCCGGGATTCCGGCAACGGCTGCAACGGTTGCCTTCCAGCCAAATCCGAGCGGACGAAGCACAGGGTTGATAGCTTTACCAGCCATTTCAAGATAGGAATCGCGTGACGGGTCAATGCGGTCGGTGTGGTAGTCGACTCGCTCGACTGCTGCGTCGCTATCGGCCGATAATCCGGCTTTGTCGTGCATCGGGAAGTAATTCAGGGCCCAGACAATGATACTGCCCACCAAAATGATACCACCCATTTTTTTGAGATACTGCTCACCTTTCCACCACATGTGGCGCATGGTTGATTTCATAGTGGGCATGCGATAAGGGGGAAGCTCCATGACGAATGGGGTTTCATCTTTCTTGAACACTATGCGGCGCAGGCATTTGGCTGTGACTACGGCCACTGCTATACCGAGCAGATAAACTCCAAGGAACACCAAGGCTGCGTGGGTCTCGAAAAAGGTGCCGATGAGCAACACGTAGATCGGTATGCGAGCGGAGCATGATATGAACGGATTGATTAAAATTGTAATCAATCTGCTCGATTTGCTCTCGATGGAGCGCGATGCCATGATTGCGGGCACGTTGCATCCGAAGCCCATGACCAATGGGATAAACGACTTGCCATGCAACCCTATTTTGTGCATCACCTTATCCATAATGAAAGCTGCACGGGCCATATAGCCGGAGTCTTCCATAAAGGAGATGAAGAAATAGAGTATCAAGATGTTAGGCAAGAAAACGATAACACCTCCAACGCCCCCGATAATGCCGTCGGTAATCAAATCTTTCAACGGGCCGTCGGCCATGTGGGAGCCAATGAAATTACTTAGCCAAAGGCATCCTGACTCTATCCAGTCTTGTGGATACTGACCGATATAGAAAGTGGTCCAGAAGGTGATGAACATTAATATGGCAAACAGTGGATAGCCAAACAGGCGGCTTGTCACGAAGGTATCGATAATGTGGGTGGCGGTTACTTGGCGGCGCTCGTTTCGCTCCATTGTCTCGGCCAGGGCGCCTGCAATGAAGCCGTATTTGTCGTTGGCGACTGCCGAGGCCACATCTTCGTCGGTCGTTTCCTTGAGCCGCTTAACCTCTCGGTCGCGCAGTTGCAGAATGGATGCAGCATCAGTTGACGATTGCTTGACAATGCGCTCAGCTTCGGAATCGCCTTCAAGGAGTTTGATAGCGAGATAGCGTGGAGAAAATTCGCGACTGATTTTTTCATCGCGTTTGAGAGCATCTTTAACTGCAGTAACCGACTGTTCAAGTTCTGCGCCGAGCTTAACATGGACATGGCGCACATCGTCGCACCTGCCTTCGTAAACATCTACCACGGTGTCAAACAGCTTTTTCAGCCCTTCGCCGTTGCGGGTTACTGTGGGAACGACAGGCACACCAATCATCCGGCCCAGCATCTGATAATCGAGTTTGTCGCCCGACTTTAAGAGCTCGTCGTAGATGTTGAGCGCAATGACCATAGGGCGGTCCATATCAATAAGTTCGGTGGTAAGGTAAAGATTGCGCTCAAGATTAGATGCGTCGACAACGTTAAGGATGATGTCGGGGGTTTCCTCTTTAAGGTAACGACGCACGTAAAGCTCCTCGGGCGAGTAAGCCGACAGGCTGTAAGTGCCGGGCAGGTCAACAATATTAATCCGGTAGCCGTCGTGGTTGAAATAACCTTTTTTACTGTCGACGGTGACACCCGAATAGTTACCTACATGCTCGGCTGCCCCGGAGGCAATGTTGAAAAGCGACGTTTTGCCGCAATTAGGATTGCCAATCAATGCCACATTGATAACTTTGTGGCTATGGCTATGATGAAAATCAATGTCGTCATCGCAATCAATTATCCGCTCATCGGCAGCGGGTCGAGGGGTGTCGGCGGCAACCTCATCAAGGGGTTTCACCTCAATCAGGTCGGCCTCGCTGCGTCGCAGCGAAACTTCATAATCAAGGATTTTATATTTGATTGGGTCGCGCAATGGAGCCGACATCAAGCAAGTGATTTCGTGGTCGCGCGTAAAGCCCATCTCCATGACGCGCTTGCGAAATGCCCCATGACCTAATATTTTGACAATAACCGCCTTATGGCCGGTTGGGAGTTGCGACAATCTCATGAGTTACCGTGATGAAAATATGAAACAGTTATAAATCAGTTAAAGAAAACGATGCAAAGGTCGCAAAATCTCCCCTCATTTGCAACAATTTTCCCAACTTTATTTATACCCATTCTAAATAAGCATCACAGTGGAGGCGCCATAATAACCTATTATTCAATAGACTGCCCCTCTGCAATGGAGCTATCTAACGGCACAATTTCTATTACCATTGCGTCAGTTATTAGACTCTGTTCCCCAATATTTGTTAATGTTAATACTGAGGAACCGGGTCTAAATGTCAACGAATCCAATAACACAAATTCGTTCTCAAAAATTACTTTCATCGCCTGATTATCAGATGACCATGATATTTCTTTGTCATCAAAATGATTGCCTGCCGACAAATCTTTTCCGCCCCTTTTTCATTATTCTATATCTTTATTAGCGAAGGCTGATTTTCCTCGATATGGGAGGTCAGCCATTAATGGCCAAAGATACGAAAAAACATGAAGAAAAATATGATACGGCGCAAAAATTATTTAAAAAATTGTTAGTTGGGGCGATTTTTATTAAATTTGCATCATCATAAAGAAAACAATTCTCTTTTACGACAATTTTACAGTTTTCTTTGACTATAATTTTTTATGCCACAGATATCACAACGCGGCATTGACATGCCCGCTTCTCCTATTCGTAAACTCGTGCCTCTGAGCAATGAAGCCAAAGCTCGCGGCGTTAAGGTTTACCATTTAAATATCGGTCAACCTGACCTCCCATCTCCGGCTGAGGGCCTGGAGGCGCTGAAACATATCGACCGCACTACCCTGGAATATTCCCCCTCGGAGGGATTACTCTCACTTCGCAAAAAGCTGAAAGATTATTATGCTACGTTTAACATCGATGTTGATGTTGACGATATTATCGTAACTACGGGCGGATCTGAAGCCGTATTGTTTGCGTTCATGGCTTGCCTTGACCCCGGCGATGAAATCATCGTGCCCGAGCCGGCTTATGCCAACTATATGGCATTTGCTATTTCTGCCGGTGCAAAAATCGTTACCATTCCGTCGTCGATTGAGGAGGGATTTGCGTTGCCTCCGGTAGAGAAGTTTGAGGAGCTGATTACTCCACGCACCAAGGGTATTTTAATCTGCAACCCTAACAACCCAACAGGCTATCTCTACACTCAGAAAGAGATGAACCAAATACGCGATTTGGTTAAGAAACACGACTTATTTTTGTTTTCCGACGAGGTTTATCGTGAATTTTGCTATACGGGAGCTCCCTACATTTCAGCATTTCACCTTAAAGGAATTGAAAATCAGGTAGTGCTGATTGATTCTGTTTCGAAGCGCTACAGCGAGTGCGGCATTCGCATCGGCGCCATTATCACCAAGCATGCCGAGCTGAAAAAGAATGTCATGAAATTCTGCCAAGCTCGTTTGTCCCCCCCCTTGTTAGGCCAGATAGTTGCAGAAGCTTCGATTGATGCCTCGCGCGATTATATGCTGATGACCTACAACGAATATGTGGAGCGACGCAAATTTCTCATCGACGGGCTTAACCGTATTCCCGGTGTTTACTCTCCGATACCTATGGGAGCATTCTACACCGTGGTAAGCCTGCCGGTTGATGATGCCGACAAGTTTTGTCAATGGTGTTTGCGCGAATTTGAATACAACGGCGCCACCGTGTTTATGGCTCCCGCATCGGGCTTCTACACCAATCCGGAGCGCGGGCGCAACGAGGTCAGAATGGCTTATGTGCTCAACAAAACTGACTTGCACGATGCTCTGGAAGTGCTCCGCCACGCCCTTGAAGCTTATCCCGGCCGGGTTGATAAATAAGCCCTGAGTGCATTAGAAACCATTGAACACAGCAATCAGAAACTCGCGTGAGGTTAGCCATAGAAATTGCACGCCGTCTGTCGCTCGGCAACAATGCCGGCAGCAAAAAATCGCTTGCCGTCAAGGTTGCCACTGTCAGTGTGGCCATCTCCATTGCCGTGATGTTGCTGACACTGGCTGTTACTTCGGGTTTTCAGAGTGCCATAAAAAACAAAATTGCCGGCTTTGAAGCTCAAATAACGCTGACGCCGCTGGAGTCGTCGGAGTATGGCTACCGTATGTCAACCGAGGGAATTGAACTAAATGAAGCCATTAACTCGATTATCCGCCAAGTGGCGCCCGAGGCAGAGGTTAGCGTGGCATTGCGGTTTGAGGCAATGCTGAAAACGCCCGATAACTTCAGCGCAATTCAGCTTAGAAGCTATGCTCCTGACCACGACACCTCCTTTCTGCAGAGTATGATCACATCAGGCAATCCCGAAGCCGTTGATTCATTATTTATGGCTGACGGCGACCCGATGCTGATACTATCCGAAGAGGTTGCTTCCGAACTCCAACTGAAACCGGGCGACAAGGTCAACACCGTTTTTTTCGACGGCAATAAAATCAAAGTCCGAAACCCGCAGGTCGCAGCCACCTACAATTCTCACTTCTCAACCTACGACCGCAACATTGCATACGCCTCAAAATCAATGCTCGACGGCATTGCTCTGACTTCATTAAACGAAGGCAACGCGATTGAGTTACGAAATATCGACTTCAATTCACTGACCGACAAAACATTAGAATTACAATCAGCTTTTGACCAATATTATCTGCAACAACGAAGCCTGGGCAATGAAGAAACTGAATTGCTATCGGTCAGCTCCATAATCGAGACGGCTGCCCACTACTTCAACTGGCTTGCTTTGCTCGACACCAATGTGGTAGTAATGATTGTGTTGATGGCGTTGATTACGCTTTTCACTCTCGTTGCCACACTCTTTATAATCATTCTGGAGCGCACTCGACTTATCGGTCTACTCAAGACTCTCGGCTCTCCTAACCGCTTGATACGCCATGTGTTCATTTTTCTCATAGGGCGCATTGCGCTGATCGGGTTAGTTGTCGGCAATATCATAACGATTGGAATTGTGGCTGTCCAATCGGCCACTCACATAATTCCGCTTAATCCCGAATCCTATTTCCTAAACTATGTGCCGATGAATTTATCGGTAGTTACATTAATAATAGTGAACGCCGCTGCGATTGTAGTGATATTGGCAGCAATGCTTCTGCCATCTCTGATAATAGGGCGTATTTCACCGGCGCAAACCGTCAGATATGAATAATGCCGGAGGGCAACATTTTTTTAATAGTAATTTGAACTTTTTTTATTATCTTTGTCGTTTATTAGACATATAATGCATATTTCGTCATCGACACATGCTTTTTAAGAGCCATAGGCTGACAACGTTAAAAAACAATATGACACAACAACCTTTACAACAACTCATCATTGACGGTATTCAAGACCGCAAAGGTCGCGGCATAACCATAGTTGACCTCAGCGAAATTGAATCGGCGGCCGCATCTAAATTTATTATATGCGAGGGCACTTCATCAATGCAAGTGGCTTCAGTGGCCGATTCGGTTAGAGAATACGTGCAGAAACATGGCGATATCAAGCCATATAACTACGATGGGTATGCCAACTCTGAATGGATTGTTATAGATTATGGCGACACTCTCGTTCACGTTTTTCTCCCCGAAGCGCGCCAACGCTATAACCTTGAAGACCTCTGGAGCGATGCAAAAATCACCGAAGTAGCCGACCTCGACTAATCGCCGGTTATAGCTTCTCGCGATATTTCCCATCTACTCCTACAATCTAATTTATATCTCTCCAAATTCATCAATCTCTTTTGTTAAAAATAACATGGCTAAAAACGGCAAACAAGGCCCCATTCGCTTCAACTTCAATATCATCTGGATGTATGCAATCATCATTTGTGTGATTGGAGCGATTTTTTTTATGAACAACAACACTGTTGCGAAGAAAGTGTCGTACAACGAATTTTTGAATTTGATCGTACCCGGCGACTCTGTTGTTAATACAGGCGTTTCGTCTATCACAATTACCAAAAACAAAGGCACAGCTCAGGCTGAGCTGACCGACTCATTTGCCAAAATATATTTCGGCGACAAATTCAACCCCGCTGACTCGCGTGACGCCGCCGAAGTTTACACCACCATCGGATCCGTGACATCATTTGACAATCAGCTCAACGAATGGAAGAAAAATGGCATCCATATCAACAACATCAACTATAAGGATGGCAGCAACGGATGGTCAACCCTGTTGTGGTCATTCGGGCCGGTTTTACTCCTCGTTGTGTTCTGGATATGGTTGATGCGTCGCATGTCGGGCCGCGGAATGGGTGGCGACGGAGGCGTTTTCTCCGTAGGCAAATCAAAAGCCCAGGTTTTTGACAAAAACTCCGCCAATAAAGTAACATTTAAGGATGTTGCCGGATTGTCAGAGGCAAAAACCGAGATTGAAGAAATCGTAGAGTTCTTAAAGAATCCCAAACGATACACCGACCTTGGCGGTAAAATTCCTAAAGGCGCTCTGCTCGTTGGCCCTCCCGGCACAGGTAAAACCCTGCTCGCGAAAGCAGTTGCCGGCGAAGCTGATGTGCCGTTCTTCTCAATGTCGGGTAGTGATTTTGTTGAAATGTTTGTGGGCGTCGGAGCCTCACGCGTTCGCGACCTCTTCCGCCAGGCAAAAGAGAAATCTCCCTGCATCATCTTC
>CAMWUH010000083.1 GCA_947177325.1 uncultured Bacteroidales bacterium | reverse complement strand
GCCTTTTATGGTAATGTACCCTATCACACTCTACAATGTGATACTCGCCGGTTGCTCTATCATAGTAATAACCTCCGCAAAGAAATGAATAATGCTTCTGATATTGACTCGAAAGGAATAATATGAATATTCCGACTACGCATAGGGACAAACCCCAAACTTTACTTCTTTTATAGGCCTCCGGATCCACTTTTTTTAGTTTCTGAAATTTGTCGTGTCTCTGATAAATTACTTCTTTATCAAAGGTTATAATTATTACCGCGAGGAATGCGCCGAAAAATATAGTTGTACCCATCATCAATTCAATAAAAAAATTAACGATTGATGATACAACAAAAAAAGACAGGATCAAACATACCAACAACACCGCTGCATAGATGAAAGCATAACCTTTCAACGAGCTTATTGTGTCGTAAGTTTTCGGGCCCAGTTCCCGAAGGAATGAACTTTTAACCGTTTCCATAACTATTTCGTTTTAAGATTACGGAGTGACCTATCGGGTTGAAAGTGTTGAGAGATACTGCTCAAGCTCGGTTGAAGTAAGGCGCGTTTTGATTTTGCCACGATGGGCAATAGAAATGTTGCCCGTCTCTTCCGACACGATAATGGCTACGGCATCAGTGGCTTGCGAAATGCCCAAGCCGGAGCGGTGGCGCAGGCCCATTGAGCGCGGAATCGAAGTGTCGTGACTTACCGGCAAAATGCAGCCGGCCGCCATAAGTCGGTTGTGGGCTATGATTAAGGCTCCGTCGTGGAGAGGGGAATTTTTGAAAAAAATGTTTTCAATAAGGCGCGAATTAATGTCAGCGTCAATCATGTCGCCTGTGTGTTCGTAATTTTCAAGGCTTATGTCACGCTCAATCACAATGAGCGCTCCGGTTTTGCTGCGCGCCATGTTCATGCAGGCATAAACCACTGGCATGACCCATCGCAATTGTTCCTCGTCGGCTTCATTCTTATGATGATGAAAGAGCTGGCCAAGAAAGCGCCATTTTTTTTGGGAGCCCAACTCAACCAAAAAACGTTTGATTTGGTCCTGAAACAGGATGACCAATATCAGCAACCCTATGCTCATAAATTGGTCTAAAATCGTACCAATCATGCGCATATCGAGAATTTCAGAGGCTACAATCCAAACCAGCACAAAAGCCAATACCCCGTAAAAAATGCTTATCGTACCTGACTCTTTCATTATCCTGTAAAGATAAAAGAGCAGCAGCGCAACGATTACGATATCGATTATATCTTTTATGCCAAATGAGGCTATCATGAGCGGTAACATGCTGAAAGGGATATTGGGATAAAAATGTGAAAAGTTGAACTAATGTTAATCGGTTACTGTGGCTAATCTGATGATTTTAACGGCCTCAACCGCTTCGGCAACATCGTGGACCCGCAAAATTGATGCGCCCTGAAGAAGAGCAATGGTATTGGCCGCGGTTGTGGCGTTGAGAGCAGTTTCCGGAGTCAGGCCCAATGGTTTGCAGAGCATCGACTTGCGCGAAATGCCTACGAGCAAAGGTCGCCCTAATATTGCCAAATCGCTCAACCGACCCAATATTTCCAAATTCTGCTTTACCGTTTTACCAAAGCCGAAACCGGGGTCAACGATTATATCGGCAACCCCTTGAAGGGTCAGGTGCTCGATTTCGCAGGCCATCTCTTTAACAACTACTGCCATCAGGTCATCTCCCGACATTTCGGGCGTGACATTTGTGGCCGAGGGGTGTGTCAAAATATAAGGTACCTTAAGGTCGATAACAGCCGATCGCATATCCTCGTCGATTGACATTGCGCTGACATCGTTGATTATATCGGCTCCTGCGGCAACCGCTCGCCGGGCCACTTCACCGCGAAAAGTATCAACCGAAACCAACACATCACGGGCAACCTCTCTGACTGCTTTAATTGCCACCTCAACGCGCCTGATTTCCTCCTCCACATTCGGAGCTTCATAGCCGGGACGAGTGGAGCAACCTCCAATGTCAATAATATCAGCACCCTGCGCAATAGCGTGCGCGGCGCGTTGTGCCACCGATTTAGCATCTACCGCTATGCGCGACTCGCCATAAAACGAGTCTGGCGTTACGTTAAGTATCGCCATCACTGCCGGCTGTTGAAACTCAACAAGTCGGCCGGCTGCATTAATCGAAAAAGGCTTGAATGGAGTCATAATCATGTTGGGTTGGGTCATCCGGTTTTTGTCGATTCAAAAACGCCCGAGGTCGCTGACTACAAAGTTACAAAATTCCCTGCTATCTCCCCTGCAATTTCACAACAAAAAAGTTAGACCCGATTCCCTAATATTTGTTAATGCTGAGGCGGTCAAGCGTTATGCAGATGTGTTCGCGCAGTGAGGGTGCAATGTGGTTGCATTGTGACCGAAACAAGCCGACGCAGATGCGTGACGATTGGCAGTGGAAATGGTAACTCATGCCACGGATAAGTAAGAATAATGATATTTTTGGCACTTGTAATTGTGTACTGTGGCAAAAAGTTACCTTACCACCGCATTAACAAATATTGGGGAGCCGGATCTTAGAGTGGGGAGTCGAGGGGCGAAAGTGAAGCCGGGCGCGAGGATTTCGGCGTGTTTGAGGACGGTTTATTAGCTTTTCTGCCTGAGCTCGACGATTTTCGCGAGCGCTTTTTCTTTTTTGGTGTTGGCGGTAAGTTGTCAGGTCCACTGACCGTTGCATCTGACTCCGCACCAACCATCTCCGCAGCTGCCGGCTCCACTCCAACCGCCTTCGTAGCAGAAACTGACTTCCGGTCAGGCCTGTGAATGACAAAGGCGAGCGCTAACAGCGCCACTACCACGACTATATAGCCCGCGCGATTACGGTCAATCAATCGTGAAACTTCGCGCTTTGTCGTGCCCATACCTCAATTAAAGGATTAGAATTTGATGAAGGTGCAAACAAAAATTATGAGAATCAACACCGGCGCCACCCACTTAATGAGCATTTCCACTAACGCTGCATAGGGGGCTTTAATAAGCCCGTTGTTAGTCAACTCATTGCGCAGCAGTCCCTTCGGGGCAGCAAATATATAATACAGCGCCATCAGCAATGCGCCCAGCGGCAGCAAAATATTCGTAGCGAAAAAGTCCATCATCCCGAATATAGTGAGACCGAAAAGCTGAATATCGCTCAACGACCCGTTAGCCAACGAGCAGATAGGACTGAGCAAAAACAAGGGCAGCATCACCAATATCACAGCCTTACGGCGCGTCATTTTGAAACGGTCTTGCAAAAATCTGACGGCTACTTCTGAAATCGATATTGTCGAGGTCAGCGCAGCCACAAGCAGGAGCAGGAAGAAGAGAGTCGACCACAGTTGCGGCATTGGCATGTGGGCAAAAATCTCCGGCATTGTCACAAACACAAGTGAGGCACCCTCAAAGGTTTCACCTTCAAGCCCGAAAGTCATGATTGCAGGGAAGATTATAACACCCATCATTATTGCAACAAGCATATCGCATCCGGCCACAATAACCGATGTTTTACCCAATCTGGTATCTTTAGGAAAGTAAGCTGAATAGGTCATCAAAACACCCATACCCAAACTCAGCGAGAAAAATGCCTGACCCATAGCGTTGATTACCGTAGAGGCCGTAACTTTAGAGAAATCAGGAGTGAGGAAAAACTTCATCCCCGCTCCGGCTCCGGGCATCGTCAGCGACGCGACGCAAAACACCAACAGCAACAGGAACAGCAGCGGCATCATCAGATTTGAAATCCGTTCTATCCCTTTCTGTACTCCGCCGAGCAATATCGCACCATTGGCCAATATCAATATGATTGAGAAGATAACAGGTTTTAGGTCGGAGGTGATATTTTGCTCCATTATTACCTTATAAGGCTCCGCGCCCCCGGCTACTGTGGCTGCATAGAGCGATCCGCTCACTGAGTCAACAAGATATTCCAGAGTCCAACCGGCCACCACTGTATAGAAGCACAGAATTACGTAAGCGGCCAAGATACCCGTTATGCCAATCATCCACCAGCGCGACCCGGGCGAAAGCCGCTTGTAGTCAGAAATAGGGTCTGAACCGGCAGCGCGCCCTATGGCAAACTCCCCTAACATAAGCGGTAGGCCCAGCACTGCTACGCAAAGTATATAAATCAGCAAGAATGCAGCACCGCCATTAGCTTGCGTTTCAGCCGGAAAGCGCCAAATGTTGCCTAATCCTACAGCCGACCCAACAGTAGCGGCTACCAGTCCTATCTTAGAGCGAAATGTAACGTTGGAACCCATTCAAAAAAAATAACCTTGGAAAATTGTTAAATAGTGAATATTATGGAAACAGAAAAGTCATCAGAAAGCAATCAATCGGGTTGGTTCTACCTGCGAAGCCCCTTGCCACAGCGAGAAGTCAAGGCGTCGATTGTCGGTGGCGTTAACCACTCCCAAGCGCGTCTCGGCCTCCAATGATTGTCCGGGTTTTACGAAGCACTCTGCCAATCGGCCGTAGCGACTGACGAAGCCGTCGGGGTGTTGCACCACTACGTTGTATCCGCCGGCGTCAGTCTTGGCTGCTTCAAGAACAATCCCTTGCGCCACAGCCTTTACAGGCAAGCGCGATTGACGGGGCAAAGTGATAATAGTTGATGACGGCTTTGAGCCTTGAGCCACAACAGCACCATCGACCGGAGCTACCATCAGCGGCGAGTCGGCAGCGGCCATGCGGGCATCAATATTGAAATTTTCGCGAGCCAGATATTGCTCTACGTAGGCCGCTTCGGCCGACGTGGGTCCTACTAAGGAATCCTCATTTGAGAGTGTCAGCAAGTGTGGGGCGCGCTTGAGCGAGTCAATATCAATGTTATCAGTCATTATGTCGTTTATGTTGGTTATATATGCCTCCATAACGGTTGACTTCTCAACGATAGAGTCGAGCCTTTCAGATGCCTCGATATATTCACGCCGCTCACCCTTGCGAAGATATCCCGGGAGCAATGTGCGCAGCGGAGTGAATGAGATAATAAACGACCCGAGCATAACCAGCGCCACAACTATCAGCGCTATGTAGATGCGCATCCGTGTGCGACTCATCCCAATGGTCCACACACTATTGAGAGTGCCCTCGTTGACAAACGACAGACGATAGCGCCGAGGCACTTTCAGCTTCATGCGCTTACGCTTGGCGGGCTTCTCCGCTTCATCAACAGATCTGATATTTTCGCGATTATTTTCAGCCATACGGCAAAGATAATGATTTTTCAATTATAAACTATAATCTTTATTGTATATTTTTTCACAAATAATAAAAAATCACCAACTCATCGACTGTTTAGCCCTTAAATTTGTTATTATATTAACAAAAGGTAGTATCTTTGCAGTAACTATGCAGCCGCAAAAGCCCTCCCGAGGCCACTTTTGGCTGCAAAAATTCTATTTATCTATGAGAAATATTCTCACCAATATAATATTCGACAACGCTTGCGCTTATCCCGAGCGCGTTGCTCTGACCGAGCGCATCAGCGCCGGCAACTGGCAACCCACCACTTGGCTTCAACTCAAAGATAAAGTCGAACTGGTTGCTGCCGCTTTGCAAATATCCGGAGTAAAAGAAGATGATAAAATCGGCATTTTTTCATCTAACCACGCCGAAATCATAATCAGCGATTTCGCTGCATACTGCAACCGTGCCGTGCCGGTTTCAATCTACTCCACTTCCTCAACCGAGCAAGTCAGCTACATAGTTAAAGATGCCGGCATCAACTTCATGATTGTAGGCGACCAAACTCAATATGACATTGCTATGGAGGTGCAACGTGCCAACCCCTCGCTGCGCCAAATCGTAACTATCAAAGAGGTCAACAAAGCCCACGGCGACCTCACTACCATTTCATTTGACCGCCTCCTCCACATAGGTCGCTCAGCCTCTGTGACTACACGCAAAGAGGTGGAGCGCAGAAAATCGGCGGCTTCGCCCGAAGATGTCGCGACACTCATCTACACCTCCGGAACCACCGGCGAGCCCAAAGGCGCCATTCTCCCCCACTCGGCCTTCAACGCTGCCCTGCAATTCCACGCCGAAAAGCTCGAGATGGTAACTGACCGCGACACTTCGCTCTGTTTCCTCCCCTTGAGCCACATATTTGAGAAAGCATGGAGCTACTTCTGCCTCATGCAGCGTGTGGTGGTCAACATCAACCCGAACCCCAAAGAAATTCAAGATGCCGTCAAAGAGGTGCGTCCCACTTGCATGTGCTCCGTGCCTCGTTTCTGGGAAAAAGTCTACTCGGCAATCGACGACAAACTCTCACGCACCCGTGGCATCAAAAAGTGGATGATGAACCGAGCATTGAAGATCGGCCGCATCCGCAACCTCCAATATGCTCGCCTTGGCAAGAAAGCCCCATGGTGGGTCGAAGCGCAGTATCGCTTCTTCGACAAGAAAATTTTCACCCCCATGAAACGTATCATCGGGGTTGAAAACGGCAACATCTTTCCCACTGCCGGCGCCCCGTTGAGCGCTAACATCACAGAATTTTTCCACGCTTGCGGCATCTACATCTACATAGGCTACGGCCTCTCCGAAACCACTGCTACCGTTACCCTCTTCCCCGCCGTAGGCTTTGAAATCGGAACTATCGGAACTCCACTGCCCGGTGTTGAGGTGAAAATCGGTGCCGACGACGAAATCCTCGTTAAAGGACCCACCGTTATGCGCGGTTACTACAACAAGCCTGAGGCCACTGCCGAGGCTTTCACACCCGACGGTTGGTTCCGCACCGGCGATGCCGGACGAATGGACGCTACCGGAGCCCTCGTTCTGACTGACCGCCTCAAAGACCTCTTCAAAACCTCCAACGGCAAATACATTGCCCCGCAAGCCATAGAGGCGCGCCTGGGCGAGGACAAATTCATTGAGCAAGTGGCCGTTATCGGCGACAAGCGCAAATATGTCACCGCTATCATAATTCCTGCTTTCGAAGCGCTTAAAGATTATGCACGACGCAAGCACATCGCCTATAAAAATCTTGAAGAACTTGTCAAAAATTCCGAAATCAAAAAAATGATTTCTGAACGTATCGAGCGCCTTCAGAAAGGGTTTGCCAACTTTGAAAAAATCAAAAAATTTACACTTATCCCTCGCGAACTGACAATGGAAATGGGCGAACTCACCAACACACAAAAAATTCGTCGCCCCGTTGTTTCATCTCACTTCGCCCATGAAATAGAAGCTATGTATGCCTGAAACTCTCACTGACCAGTTTCACTTCGAGTGGATCTACTGGGTGCTTGTCGTGGCCTATGCCGTTACAGTGCTCAGTGTAGTTGGTGTTATGCTTTCAGAAAATCGCAACCCCGTCAAAACGCTGGCATGGATGACGGTGTTGCTCGTCGTCCCGGTGCTCGGGTTGGTGCTTTATCTGCTTTTTGGTCGAAGCATCAAAAACAAGCAATTCATGTCGCGCCGACGTCGCCGCAAGCTAAAGCGCCACGAGCCGGCGAGTCCTTTCTCCCCAACTGAAACCGGCCTCTCGGCCGAGAGCAATCAGCTTATACGTCTGGGCCAATCGCTTATGTCGGCGCCATTCTATCAAGGCAACTCGGCCACCCATTTCGCCGACGGCCAAACCAAAATGGATAAGCTGATTGACGACATCAAAAAGGCCAAACGGTTCATCTATCTCCAGTACTACATATTCCAAGATGATGAAATCGGCTCTCGCTTAGCCGAACTCCTCATTCAGAAAGCGCGCGAAGGCCTCGATGTAAAAGTAATCTACGACCATGTCGGTTCGTTCAAAACCAAGCGCCGGTTTTTCAAGCGAATGGCCGATGCCGGTATCGGTGTATACCCGTTTTTCAAGGTAACCTTCCCTATTCTTGGCACACGCATCAACTGGCGCAACCACCGTAAAATAGCCATTATCGACGGCAACATAGGCTATATCGGCGGCATGAATATCGCCGACCGCTATGTCAACGGCCGGAAACACGGCATCTGGCGCGACGCCCACATCCGCGTCGAAGGCCCTATCGTCAAGAGCCTCAACCACTCTTTCGCTATCGATTGGAACTACTCGCGCCAGGTCGACATTCGCGATGTCAACCGCGCCTTTCCCTCAGAACATCCCGACAACTGGGGCATGCAGCTCATAACCTCGGGCCCCACCGGACAGTGGAGC
>CAMWUH010000082.1 GCA_947177325.1 uncultured Bacteroidales bacterium | reverse complement strand
CGGGCTTATACCCCGCCTTGTAGGGTCGTGGCCTGCCACCGTTTTTGAGGCGCTTAGAGCTGCACAGCAGCGACGTTTATGTTGAACCTCGGACACAGTCCGAGGAAATCGAGTAGCAGGAACTGATGAGTCCACGCTGAAAGTGTGGACGATGTTGTGCAAACAAAGAATATCTACCGGATTCTTTCTTATTTAACAACCGCTTTTTTACATTGACCCCATAAACTCTTGTATTAAATTATGTTTGTAATTTTGCAAAAAGCAATCAAGAAAGCGTCAGATAGAGGCTTCAGCCTACCTGGTGGTACTTGGTTGTTTTTTTCTATTTAAGGATTCTCATTGCGCATCAACAGTTATAGTTCGTATAGAGGATAAAACTAATAAAGTTAAAGCTGTCAAAGCATTACGTGATTCCAAACGTAAGTACGGAGCGCGAATATTATATTATTACCAATCCGATAAAAGTTTGCGTGAGATATAAAAATACGAGGAGCCGGAAACTCCGGCTCTAAGATGGTGCGAAGTCCGAAGACCACGCCCCTGCTAATCTCAAGGATTAACTAATGCAAAGGTATGAAAATTCCCTGAATTAACAAAAAAAACGATGAAACTTTATATTTCTATTCCAATCCTCTTTTTCGCCCATTAGCCCCATTCCTCATATTCTTATCGGGCTTATTAGCCTTATTGGGCCTATCACTCTTCACTTTTCTCTTTTTTTAGCAAAGGGGATATTTTGAGATTTTTTGATGTTTGCGCCGACGTAACTTTGCTTCATAATTAATCTTTTAAAAAACAAAAACACGTATGAAAATGCAAAGTTTCTTTAAATTAAAACGACTGTCAGGTCGCGCAGTCAGCGTCGCTGACTATCAAAAATTCTTCAACACTACCTCGCTACGCAGCTCGCTTCGTGCATTGTTGCGTGAGAGTCGTGATTCTTTAGCTAACCATAGAGCATTAGTCGAATTCGTCGACGCCGCAAAAGGCGATGGCGAGACTGTGCTCCTTATTGACGTGTCAAGCAAGCGAGCCGGATATATTGCCCGCAATTTGGCCCATGGCATTTCAGCTAATGAAATTTCCGGCGAGCGAGGCGCTTTCAATCACCTGATTTTACTTAACGCCGAGCATTATCTCACCAATGACTCTTTCACCTGCTTGCTCAGCCGACTCATAAATCTGTCCACTGCCCACATTCTTATCCTCTCCGCTTCATCTGATTTTGAGGTGCCGTCAGCAGCTATCAAGAAATTTAAAACAGCACTTTCTAAGGCAGCGAAAATAAAAAGCCGGGCACACACTCCTGAAAGTGCATGCCCGGCAAAAAACATGATGAAAATCCTTTTAGCGGGGGAGGCAAACTATGTTCAATCGCTGATAAGCTCTGTCGGCCTTGGCGCGAGCTTCCTCAACGGTGTCGGCAGTTGCGAGTATCACACCCATGCGGCGATGCCCTTTGATTTCAGGCTTGCCAAAAATGCGAATCTGCACACCGGGCTCTTCAAGGGCAGCCTCGACGTTTTCAAACACCACCTTGTCAGTGTCGCCTTCAACTACTATGGCGCGCGATGCCGACGGGCCGTAGAAGCGTATTGCAGGAACGGGCAACCCGAGCAATGCGCGAGCGTGAAGGGCAAACTCGCTCTGGTCTTGCGAAATCATCGTTACCATGCCGGTGTCGTGAGGGCGCGGCGACACTTCGCTGAATATCACGTCGTCGCCTTTGATAAACAACTCCACTCCAAACAAACCGTAGCCGCCAAGTGCACCTGTGATTTTGGCAGCTATCTCTTTGGCTTTTTCAATCGCAACCGGTGCCATGGATTGCGGTTGCCAAGAGTAACGATAGTCACCGCTCTCCTGAATGTGGCCTACAGGCTCGCAGCAGATTGTGCCCGAGATAGAGCGAACCGTAAGAAGAGTGATTTCATAGTCAAAGTCAACAAAACCCTCTACGATTACGCGACCGGCACCGGCGCGTCCCCCCTCCTGGGCTTCACGCCATGCTGCGTCGATCTGGTCTGCCGTTTTAATAGTAGACTGCCCGTGGCCCGACGACGACATAATTGGTTTCACCACGCAAGGGATGCCAATCTCTTCAACCGCTTTCCGAAATTCCTCCTCGGTCGATGCAAAGCGATAGGGCGACGTTGGTATGCCAAGCTCTTCGGCCGCCAACCGCCGTATACCCTCGCGGTTCATGGTCAGAAGCGCAGCCCGTGCTGTGGGTGTAACGTTATATCCCTCCTTCTCCAACTCTACGAGAGTGGGGGTGGCTATAGCTTCCACTTCGGGAATGATATGGTCAGGTTTCTCCTGTTCGATTACTTGGCACAACATTTCGCCGTCGAGCATGTTAAATACATAGCTCCGATGTGCTATCTGCATTGCCGGTGCATTGGGATATTTGTCACATGCAATTACCTCAACGCCATAGCGTTGCAACTCTATTGCTACCTCTTTGCCGAGCTCACCGCTTCCAAGCAGCATAGCTTTTGTGCCTACCGGCGTAAGCACTGAACCTATTTTTGTCATAAACTAACAGTTGAATTATGTTTCGTATTTAATTGATTTGTAATGTTTTATCAAAATTATGTTTAGGGATGGCCCTTATATAACCTCCATATCAGAGTCAAGACGCTGGCGCACAACCTCATACATCATTACGCCTGCAGCTACCGACACATTCAGCGAACCGATATGCCCGAACTGCGGAATCGACACAAACGTGTCGCACAGCTTCAGCACCTCCTCCGAGATGCCTGTGTCTTCGGCGCCCATAACTATGGCCACCGGTGTCAGATAGTCGGCTTGTGTGTAATTGATGTTAGCCTTCTCGCTCGCTGCAACTATTTGGTAACCGTTATCTTTTAAAAACCTGATGGCACCGACAAGCGACCGCTCCCGGCACACCGGCAGATGATGCAACGCTCCGGCCGACGTTTTCATGGCGTCGCCGCTGACCGACACCGAGTTGTGCATCGGTATCACTACCGCGTCAGCGCCGGCGCACTCACATGTGCGCGCTATCGCTCCGAAGTTTCTGACATCGGTTATCCCGTCAAGCACCACCACGAAGGGCAACACCCCGTCTTCATAAAGTTGTGGCACCAGATGCTCAAGCGAATGATAGGTTACGGCCGACATGATTGCAATCACCCCCTGATGATTTTTGCGAGTGATTTTATTGAGCTTCTCAATCGGCACTCGCTTGGCATACAGACGATGGCTCTTGATGAGATCAAAAAGCTCGTTGGCAAGCTCGCCGTTGAGATCTTTCTTAATCAATATCTTGTCAATCTCTTTTCCGGCCTCAATAGCTTCAATAACGGCTCTGATACCGAAAATGTAATCTGATCGTTCCATGTATTTAAATAGTAGTTTTTACGATTGTTATGCTTGGATATTTATTTGCTCGCATCAAGAAGCGATTGAGCTGTGGCGCGTGCAGCCTGATTATTGACATCGCCACTGAGCATCAGTGTCAACTCGTCGACACGTTCCTGTTCGCTTAGCCGGTTGACGTAGGTTTGTGTAGCCGTTTCGGTGTCAGCTTTATACACCTTGAAGTGCGCTGCACCCTTGGCTGCCACTTGAGGCAGATGCGTGATGGCGATGACCTGAATCCGTTTGGAAATCTGCTGCATCAGTTGACCCATGCGATTGGCCACATCTCCGCTCACTCCGGTGTCTACCTCGTCAAATATTATTGATGGCAGATTCATCCGGTCAGCCAAAATAGCCTTGACAGAAAGCATCAGACGCGAGATTTCACCCCCCGAGGCA
Source organism: uncultured Bacteroidales bacterium (assembly GCA_947177325.1). Classification (GTDB taxonomy): domain Bacteria; phylum Bacteroidota; class Bacteroidia; order Bacteroidales; family Muribaculaceae; genus JAGBWK01. The sequence continues at coordinate 4,426 of CAMWUH010000082.1, read as the reverse complement.
GTGTCTTTCACCGGCATCAGCGGCTGATTTTTGTTGAACGCAAAGAGGAAGTTGACTACATCGGCTCCGGTCAGAGATAAATCGGCAGGCTGAATATCCACTACAAACTGCAAATTCTTCATGCCTAAAGGAATTGCACTCTCTCTGAGAGTAGCAACAAATTCATTGGCTACCTTTGCGCGAGCCTCCGATAGCTTGGCCGCCAGCTCAATAGCTTTTACTTTAGCTTTTTTAGCGCGGGAAGCCAAAGCCTTGAGGTGGTCATCGGCTGTGTCGATAGCCGCGATTTTAGCAGCTATCGAATCGCGCAGCGCAATGAGTTGCTCAACAGTTGTAAGCGAATGACGGCGCTGCAGGTCGTAGATTTCAGAGAGGTGCTGCTCGGTTTGTTCAAGTTGCTCGGGGTCGACATCGAGCGAAGAATATGCCGAGTCAAATTCACCGGCCAAATCTTTTATGTCGATGGCAAGCGAGGCTGTGCGTCGCGCTAAATCCTCATGATTGGGTAGCGTTTCAGTCAAGTCAATCAGTTGCTCGGCGACGGTCATGCGGTTGATCAGAGATGAATCGTCGTCGCCTGAGAATATGGCTGACAATTGTTGCAACGCAGCTTTGATAGAAGTTACTGAAGAAAGCATGTCGCGGCGTCGCTCAAGCTCCTCTTGAATCCCCTCTTCCAGTTCAACCTCGTTGAGCTTCAGAAGTTGATAACGCAGATATTCCTCCTCTTTCTTGGCCGCTTCAACGCTTTTATGAGCTTTGACGTAGGCTTTGAGGTCAGTGCGATACTGATTGTAAGCCTCCATATAGAGGTCTAATACAGCTTTGTCAGGGATGAGAGTGTCAATGATTGAAAGTTGATAGTCAGGCGAGGCGAGCAGCAGATTTTGATGCTGCGAGTGAAGGTCAACCAGTCGCAGGGCCAAGTCGTGAAGAGTTGAAAGTGCAACGGGTGTGTCGTTAATAAACGAGCGAGAACGCCCGTTAGGCGATATCTCGCGGCGAAGTATCAGCGACTCTGGCTCCCAGTCAACATCAGGCGCAATCTCAGCGAGAAGATTTTTTATGTCTTCAGCTTCGTTGTTCAAGATAAATGATGCCTCGACAATTGATTTCTTATCCCGGTTCCTGACAACCTTAGTGTCGGCGCGATTGCCCAAAAGCACTGATAAAGCTCCGAGCATAATTGATTTACCCGCACCGGTCTCACCCGTAATTATATTAAAGCCGGGTTGAAACGTCAGGTCAATCTTATCAATCAAGGCGTAGTTGGATATAGATAGAGTTTCAATCATTTCAGTTGATTATTTTAACGGCATTGACCGGCCTCATCGATTATGGATTTATTTGTTGTCGATACCGGTTTTAATGAGGTTGATGCGCTCAGAATCGGTTGGGTAGATGTCGAGAAGAAGCTTATACACTTGATCGCGTTCTGATTGCGAAGCTTTGGAATAAACGTTGACCAGCTCATCGAGCTTTGCGTCTTTAAACATTGATAAGCCTACCGACATAGGATTAGCGCTGTAAATTGACTGCAACGTGCCGAGCGATTGAGTGATTTTGGCTCGTCCTTTATCGGCTGCAACCGACATTTGGTCAAGGCCGTTGCGATGATAATCGTAGATGAGATTTCGAAGCGATGATGTGGACTGGTCAGTGAATGCACTAAGCACGGCACTACGGTTTTTGGTGTCTTCAAATTGGCGCCATCCGGTTTCGCCCGAAGATTGGGCTTGCTGAACAATCATAGCGAGGCGTTCGAAGTAAGGGTCGCCACCCTGTGGGGAGAACGAGTCAAAGTCAACGGCCAGAATCAGGTAGGCGTAGAAATTGAGTATAGCCGTCAGCTGACTCTCCATGTTGTTGAGGTTAAAAATCAGAGGCTCCCCCTCTTGGTAGTTAAACTCGACCTTAGAGTCTTTGAAGTTGATCAGGGTGGTGGTGTAGGAGGAATTGTAGACAGGGCGCGATGATTGAATTTGCAGGTCGCCCGTCATTTTTTCTCCATCCAGTTCCTTTATTGTAAAAAACAGGCGACAGTCAATTTTCTCGTTGGTAGCGAATTGTGCCGAAGAAAATTGATTGGTGTTCATATATTCGCTAATAGCCGTCTGGAGTGTTTCAAAAACACTCTTGTTGGAACCTTGCACTTGGTCAGAATTGATTTCAACCGTGCAGTTCAGCTCTTGCGCTCTCAGTGACAGAGGCAAAACTGAAATAAGTAGCGTAAGGGTTAAAATCAATTTTTTCATATCGGCGCTGTTGGCTGAGGGATTAGAGAGAAACGGAAAATCAATTTCGGATTATCGATTTAACGCATGCTGATTTGCTTGACGATTGCATCAAGGATGTCGGCAGCGACTTCGCGTTTTGATTTCAGGGGATAGGATTGAGAGTTACCGTCGGAAGTGAAAATCTCTATCAAATTGGTATCGGTTCCAAAACCGGCACCGGGATTACGGAGAGAGTTGAGAACAATCATATCAAGATTTTTACGCTTCATTTTGCCTACGGCATTGTCGCGTTCATGGTCAGTTTCAAGTGCGAAGCCTACCAGAAACTGATTAGCGGTTTTTGCGGCTCCCACCGAGGCTGCGATATCAGGATTTCTGACCAAAAGAAGGTTCATTTCGTCGGTTTTCTCGCGCTTGATTTTTGACTGAGCCACTTGAGCGGGAGCATAATCGGCAACGGCAGCTGCAAGGACGACGATGTCGGCATCGGCTGTTGCCGCCATCGTTGCATCGAGCATTTGACGGGCGGAGGTAACATCAACTATTTTGATGTTGCTCTGAGAGGGCTTAATGGCAACCGGGCCGGAGATAACTGTTACGTCGGCACCGCGACGAGCGGCTTCATCGGCGATAGCATAACCCATTTTGCCGGTGGAGTAATTGCCAATAAACCTTACGGGGTCAATAGCTTCGTGGGTAGGCCCGGCGGTAATTACAACTTTTTTGCCTTGGAGGTCGCTACGGGAGTTAAAGAAGGATTGGAGAGTTTCAAATATTTGTTCGGGTTCAGCCATACGGCCTTTGCCTATAAGGTGGCTTGCAAGCACACCGCACTCTGCTTCAATGATATGGTTGCCATAGCTTTGGAGCAGATTGAGATTGCGGGTGGTGGAGGGGTGGGCCATCATGTCGAGATCCATTGCAGGGGCAATGAACACCGGAGCTTTTGCAGAGAGGTAAGTTGTTATTAACATATTATCGGCCACTCCGTTAGCCATCTTTGCTATAGATGAGGCAGTGGCGGGAGCAATAACCATTGCATCGGCCCACAGACCAAGGTCAACGTGGCTATGCCATTCACCGGTGTTGGCTGAAAAAAATTCGCTCACAACGGGTTTGCCGCTGAGAGCCGAGAGAGTAACCGGAGTAATGAATTCCTTTGCGTTAGGGGTCATCACCACTTGCACTTCGGCACCTGCTTTGACAAACAAACGGAGCAGCGAAGCTGATTTGTAGGCAGCGATGCCGCCGGTAATGCCTAAAATAATATGTTTACCTTTCACGTCTTTACTTGATAGGATATTTAATGAAGTTGGCTCTTAACCGATTTGGGAATGGCTCTCTACACTTGGAGTTGAAGCAGTTGCTCCATTATTTTGAAGGGAGAGAGTTTTTAACTTCTTCGAAGATTTTTACAACCTCGGGGGAGAACCCTCGTGAGGGGTCAAGACACCAAGCTATCATACCGGGATTTTTTGTGAATACTTCTCTAACAGTTTGACCTCTGAATTTTGAGAAGTTAAAGCAATATTGTCCGGCTTCGTTTTTGATGAGTTTGTCTTCGCCGGCTTTCTTAGATTTGTAGTTAGTGTACTCGTCAAGACCGTTGATGTCGGTGGGGAGGTCGTCGTATTTCTCAAGCTGCGCTTTGAGCACTTCGTAGGTAGCAGATATGTCGGCTTCAGCTGAGTGGGCACCTTCCAGATCCTTTCCGCAATAATAGCGATAGGCGGCCACGAGGGTACGTGGCTCTTTTTTGTGGAAGATTGTTTGAACGTCGACGTGTTTTACACCGGCCATGTTGAGGGGGCAATTGGCGCGTTGAAATTCCTGCACGAGCATAGGCACATCGAATCGACCGGAATTAAAGCCGGCCAAGTCGCAATTTTGGAGATAGTCGCGGAGTTTAGGGGCTATCTCTTCAAATTTAGGTTCATTTGCGACCATTTCATCAGTGATGTGGTGAACAGCAGTTGCTTCGGCGGGGATTGCACGACCGGGGTTGATACGGCGGGTGTAGGGCTTTTCAGAAGAACCGTCGGGGTTGACTTTAAGAACTGAAATTTCAACGATACGATCGTTATAAACATCGATACCGGTGGTTTCAAGGTCGAAAAACACCAGTGGACGAGTAAGTTGCAACTTCATAATTAAAATTCGCTAACGGTCATCGGCATGAGGAGCATAAG
>CAMWUH010000081.1 GCA_947177325.1 uncultured Bacteroidales bacterium | reverse complement strand
CAAAATCCACCGTCCATTTTCACTCTAAAGTCGTGTAAAAATAATCAACCATTACTTTGAAGCCGGGCGGGCGTAGATGTCGAGGAGTATGGGGCGAGTCAGCGAGTATGGGGCGTCGGTGACCGTCGCGAGGGAGTCGAGCCGCGTGATTAGGGCTTGGCGGTCAGCTTCGGTGTAGAGCCCTTGGCGCAATCGGCGGTCGGTATTCTCTTTGAGGTCGACTGCAGCGTAATTGGTGGGCCACAGATGATATAATGCGTAAATTTGAGTGTCGATAAGGGAGGCCACGGCGCGTGCGAAGTCTTGACGGGAATTAGCTGTGATAGAACTAAGTTCAGAGGCTGTCAGCGGAGTGCCTACGGCTATATGAACGCGCCCTTTTGGCTCCACGATGCCTTGAAGAATGCTGTTGAGGTCTTCATCCGGAGTCTTTACGTAGGGGGTGCCGTCGGCGCGCAAGGCGAGCTCACGGGCCTTCAATCGGTCGCAGGTTTCCCATTCGTATGAGATGGCTACGGGCACAATGTTGAGCTCGGTCAAGGCGCTTACGCGCTCGGCGTCGGGGCGCGAGCAGGCAAACATTGAGATCAATCCGGGCTCCGTCAGGTCGAGGCCGTCTTTGGTGCGACCGTTGCGCTGCGCTATCCAGATTGATTGACGGCGTTGAGTGAGGGTGTGGCGCAGGTAGCTCGACAACTTCAACGACGAGCGATAGAAGTCGCGCAGCGACCCTCCGCGCTCAACGCGAAACATTTTGTTGGCTTTCCCGATATCCACCACCGTTGGGTCGGTCATCAAATTTGCTCCGAATGTTATTTCCGAAGTTTCGTGACCCGATAGCCAGAGTGCATATTGCAGCAAGCTGGAGTCGAGCATAATATCGCGGTGGTTCGACACGAAGAGGTAGCGTTGGTCAGAGTCGAGAGTGTCAAGCCCCGAGTAGGTAAACCGGGTTATTGAGCGCTTGATAATCTGCTCGTTAACTGCCGACATTATTCGCTTCTGAAAGTGGTCGATGGTGTGGAGCGATTTGAGCAGCTCAGCCACTTCAGCCGGGTCGTTGTCGGGGAAAACGTAAGAGGAGAGCAGGCCGAAGTGGGGCGATGCCGCGATGCGATGCATGGCGGCATTGATTTCGTCGTCGCGGTAGGGACGCATTGCGTCGTATTCTTCGGCTGTCAGATTATCGGGGAGCGAGGCAGTTGTCATGGCTTTTTACGGAGGTCAATAAACTTGATAGGCTTGCGTGAGTTGTTGGCGAAATTGATTGCGGCCACATCGTCGGGGTCCATGATTTCAACTATCGGGGCCACACGTATGCGCGAGCGGAAGCGGTCTTTAAGGTCTTTGACCACGTTGATGGCCGGAGCCGATGCAACTCCTACTTTCACTACTACCTCGTCGGTGCCGGCCGCGCTGTCGCGCACTTCAACCACGTAGTTGACCACGTAGGGGGTGTTGTCGAGCACGTCGTTGATGGCCGGTGGATAAAGCGTTGTGCCTTTTAGTTTTATCATGTTGTTCTTTCGACCTATGAGCGGGGTGAGTCGGTAGCTGTTGCGACCGCAGGCGCAGGGTGCGGTGATTTTGGCAGCTATGTCGCCGGTGCGGAAGCGGAGCAGGGGCATCCCCTCAACGCCGAGTGTGGTAACCACGACTTCGCCGGGAGTTCCGTCAGGCACGGGTCGGTCATCATCGCCTATGATTTCAACTATGATAAGCTCGGGGTGGACGTGCCCGCCACAACCGTGGCTACATTCCGAAAAGGTTGCACCCATCTCGGTTGAAGAATAGGTGGCGTACAGCTCAACCGGCCATTTCTCGGCAATCCGTCGGCCAAGCAGATTGAGCGAGAAATCAGCTTCGCGCAGCCCTTCGCCAATGCCTATGATGCGCTTGACCGATGAGTTGCGATAATCTATGCCGTGGGCTTCGGCATATTCAACCAGGCGGAGAATGAACGAGGGCACACACATCAGAGTGTCGGGCTGTAGGCGCCCTATCGTGTCCCATTGGAGCTGAGGCATTCCGTTGCCCACTCTCACCACTCCGGCTCCCATGCGGCGGAGCCCCAAGAAGTAGGCCATGCCGGCCATGAAGCGCTTGTCGAGAGTGGTCATCAACTGCACGGTAGAGCTTTCCGTAACGCCGGCGCACGCAAATGATTTATGCTCATTGTAGGCAAGGCGGTCAAGGTCGGCATCTGTGCAACCGAAAGTAACCGGATCGCCCAATGTGCCCGAAGTAGTGATATAGTCAACCACTTTCCGGGGCTCAACACATAGAAAGTCGGAATTGTAGAGCTGAAGGTCGGCTTTCTCGGTAAATGGCAAACGCTGTAAATCTTCAACCGAATTAACGTCGGCAGCGGTGAAGCCGTGAGCCTTCATCATGCGTTGATAAAACGGCGAGTTGCTTTCGAGATATTTCATAGCCGATCGGAGTTGTCGGTTTTGAAACCCGGCAATTTCTTCAGGCGAGGCAAACTCTATGTCGTCAGCTTGGTCGAAAGGTGTGTTACGGTCAAATTTCATAATTGTGTGGGAGAGTGATGGTGAGGTCAAAATCAGTGGCGCAGCCATAATCGTCGGGCCATACCGGATTGTGGAGGTGCAAATTGGCGGGGCGGCCGCCGGTAGAGATTGCGATAGCGTGAAGTTGACTTACAGGCTCGTAGGCATGGACTTCAATGTTAGGGCATCCCAAAGCAATCAAAAAGGCTTCTACGCCGATTCCACTATTGACTATGCGCACCGAGCCGAGCGCCGGTTTGGAGTTCACCACTTCAATCACTTCGGCGGGTAATGAACGTAGTCGGCGGCGACACGCCCTGACAATGTTGCGCCCTCGCCAGGCATATTTATAGCGAATCGAGGGGGTGAGGTAATCGACATCGACTATTTGGCGTTGCATCAGGGCCAGTTCGTCGGCTATGGCTCGGCGAGTAGCCGCAGCGAGTTTCAGTGGCGGAGTTGATTTGACTTCCGCCTCATTCATAGCAGGCATGGCTCTAAGGGTCAATCGGCCGCGACGCAGCATAAAATCAGTTTTAGGCAGATAGTCAGAAGCCCCGTGTAGAGTCAGAGGCAAGACCGGTAAGCCCAACTCCGAAGCGATATTGAACGCTCCCTGATGGAAACGACCGACAGCTCCGGTGGCCGAGCGGGTGCCTTCGGGGAACACCATTATCGAGTAGCCGCGTGAAGTCAGGTCGAGCAGCCGGGGCATTAGCTCGTCAATGCCCATAGTGACCGGAAGAAACTCGGCGCGGTGGATAAGCGGCCCATAGAACGGGTTACGCCACACCCAGTCGTTGGTCAGGAAAATAATGCGGCGGTCAAGAGCCATAAGCATTATCAAATCGAGGTGGGACTGATGGTTACAAACCAGCATTTTCGGCCGGTTGAAATCAATTTTGTCAGTCGCCTGCCAATTAGCTTTTGCCCCCGGGAGGTTGCGGGCCATAAAGCGTGAGATACGTTGAAGAACGCCGTGAAAGCGTAGCTTCTTTCGCTCACTGTTGCGCCCGATAGCGAAATATATAACTGTTGCCGGCACCATTATGAAAATCGAGCCGACTACAAAAAATGTCAACCCCCATAGTGAGCGTCCGAGACGGCCCGCTGTGATTGCTGCAGGGCGCATTTTGCCATGCTTGCGGGTAAACGGGCGGAATTCAAAGTTGAATAGAGTAAGCCGGGTGAGGTGGCGCCATAGAGCCGATGGAAGCCCTACAGTCAGAGCACCCAGGCAAAGGATGGCGTTGAGCAACGAAATGCGGGCAAAATCCGCTCCGGGGCGAAAGTGGCTCACTCGCTCGGTTTGCGGAGGATAGTAAACGTTGATAGGCACCTCCACCAATTTCACACCTCGCCATGCCGAGGCAACTAATAGCAGCAGTTCAGCCTCATAGCGATTGGAGAGCATCCACATTGGGGGCAGCTTGGAGAGGGGATAGGCCCGGTAGCCGGTTTGGGTGTCGTGAAGCCGGCGAAAAGTCTGGAGACGAAACCAGAAGTTGGAGAATTTGTTGGCAAATGAGCTGCGGGCATTTATGTCAACTCCCGAAAGATCGCGTTGCCCAACGATTAACGCTCCCGGATTAGCCACTATTGCTGCAACTATTGAGGGGAGATCTGAGGGGCGGTGCTGACCGTCGGTGTCAATGGTAATGGCGTAGGCATAGCCGAGTTGGCGGGCACGTTTAAATCCCTGTTTCAGCGCATAGCCCTTGCCGCGGTTTCGCTCGTAGCTCACTATCTCGACCTCAGGTGGGAGTTGGCTCAGTAGCTCCGGAGTGGAATCGGTAGAGCCATCGTTTACCACAATGACGTTGTTGGTGTAGCGCAGCGTAGCGTTAACCACCTCGAGAAGCATAGCAGCATTATTGAAGGTAGGGAGCACCACGCAGATGCTCTCTCGCTCCATAGTTGCTTTGACTTGTTCGGGATTAACGTCGATAGCTGGCATTTGACTCGTAGGGTAGTGGCGGGTTAATCTAAAATCAGCGACAACTTGGCGAATGTGGTGCTGGAATCGGCTACCACTGCCGAGCAATTGAGCGGCCGTGTGTCAAGTCCGTTTTTAAAACTGAACTTATATTGAATCTCAGGCGACCTGCGGGGGTCGATAAGGCTTAGGAATTTGGCATTTACCACTTCAGCTAATTGCAAATCGGTGCCGGATAAGGCTGACGCCAATTCCACGGCTATGCCTATGATGCACACTCCGGGCGTTACCGGCATTTCCGGGAAATGTGCCCGATAGATAGTGCTGTCGGCGAGCAGTTTTATAGTTACCGTTGAGGAAGCGAGGTCAATGGCTTCAACGGAGTAGATATTGTCGAGTAGTTTCATGGCAGGGCGGTTGATGATAATTAGGTTGAGCCGGAGGTCAGGCCATGCGGTTGATGTCGGTGCGCCGTCCAACAACGTATAGCGTATCGCCGGGAGAGAATTTCAGGTGGGCAATATCTTCGGCATAGGTGCCGTCGTGATTAACGGCCACGATAAGCGACGCGAATTGGCGGGCAACGTCGGCCTCGGCCATAGTTTTGCCGATTAGGGGCGACTCGGCGGTGAGCGTAACGTTGGTCATTACATAGTCGCTCGGGGGAGCGGATTCATGCTCTGATGTCGGACCGGCTTCAACCACCGGGAGCAGATGTCCGATTTGCTCGTCGGTGCCTATAATGCCGAGCACGTCGCCCGGGAAAATGCGGGTGTCAGACGAGGGCACTGAAATAGTGTCGCCGGCGCGTGATATGCTGGCAACACTGACCCCGTATTGGCTCCGGAGGGTGGTGTCGCGCAGACGCTCACCAACAAACGGGCACTCATAGCCAACTTTCATGTAGGCAAGGTGCATGTCGCTGACCAGATTGTTGTTCTTGCCAAGGCGAGTGTTTTCGCGCTCGTTGAGGTTGTTGATAAATTTGTCTTCGATGCGGTTCATGCTGCGACGCACCCGGGTTGAGAGCAGCAATACAACCAATATGAGGGCTGCCACGCCAAGGGTGATGCCGGCGGTAAAGGAGAATATGTAGCCAATCAGGTACACAATGAAGCCGAGCACGATGAGTAGACGGATCGTGCGCATAACTATGCGGGGCACTCTGTAGCTTTCAGGCACGGCGATGTAGTCGCGCAGATTTCGGTCTTTGGCTGAGATTGAGGTTGGTGTTGAAAGAGCAACAATAAACGGGGCCATTGCCACCAGGGTAATAGCGGCTCCTACATATTTCCACGCTCCGGGCATAGTTGATTGCAGCCAGGGGAGCAAAAGGTTGATTGACATCATGATTATGGCAATCAACACGATAGAGTAGAGCACGATGCGCCATACGTAGCGACGCACCAACTGGCGCCATGCCGAACTTGCCTCTTCGGTCGAAGCATCCCTGGAGTAACGGTCGATGAGGAAATGGAGCCGATGGGGAAGATGCCGCTCCACAAAATTGGCTGCCGGGTTAGCCATCTTTATAAAGTAGGGCGTGGTGAAGGTTGTGATTACCGACACGGCAACTACGATAGGATAAATTGAGGGTTGCAACACTCCCAGGCTCATGCCGAGCGAGGCAATAATGAACGCGAACTCGCCGATTTGTGTCAGTGTGAAGCCTGACTGGATGGCCACTCTGATTGACTGGCCTGTGACCAGCATGCCGGCGGTGCCGAATATAATCATGCCAACGACTACCACCACAGAGAGCAACAATATCTGACCCCAATATTCTACAATGATGTCGGGTTGCACCATCATGCCCACGGAGATAAAGAACACGGCGCCGAAGAGGTCTTTTACCGGCATGGTGACGCGCTCAATGCGCTCGGCATAGCTCGTGCCTGCCAGAATAGAGCCCATCACGAATGCGCCCAGCGCCAACGAGAAGCCGCAGTAAACGGAGAAAACGGCCATAAACAGGCAAAGTCCCATGCTGACAATGAGCAACGTTTCGTTGTTGAGGAAACGTCGGGTGAGGTTGAGGAATGAGGGCAGTACGTAAACGCCCACCAAAAACCATATAACGAGGAAAAACAACAATTTGCTGATGCTCATCAACATTTCAGAGCCCTCGACGGTGTTGTTGACGGCAATCGACGACAGCACTACCATCATCACCACCGCAAACAAATCTTCAATAATCAGGACCGCCAACACCTGCGAGGCAAAACGCTTTTGTCGCAGACCCAAATCGGTCAGTGCTTTCAGAATAATCGTAGTTGACGACATTGACAGCATACCCCCCAGGAAAAGGCTGTTGACCATTGAGAAACCCATAAAGGTGCCGAGCACAAAGCCGGTTGACATCATTCCGGCAACGATAATCAGAGCCGTCACGACGGCCGACCCTCCGGCATTGAGCAGCTTCTTGAAACTGAATTCCAATCCGAGCGAATATAGAAGCACTATGATGCCCAGTTGCGCCCAAAACTCAATGTTTGCTTCATTGGCGACAGATGGGAGGGGTGTAAAGTTGGGGCTGGCGAGGAAGCCTGCGACAATATAGCCGAGCACCACGGGTTGTTTTATCCACTTGAAGAGCAGAGTGACAATGGCTCCCAAAATCAGGATGAAAGCCAAATCGGTAATCAATCCTTCAATATTGAGGTGGCTAACAGCTTCGGCCACTCCGGCATTAAGCAATATTGATGTCATAGCAACTTGAAAGCAAGAAAGTTAATGTGATGGGGGGGAGCAGAGTATCGTTGAGGCCGGCTGCTCAGTGATGGCTGCTAAATGCTGATTTGATTGGCGAGCGTCAGCGCGCCGGTGGGGTTGAGCTTGCGGAGCTGCTCGAAGAGGGCTGCGTAGTCGGTGGTTTCGCGGAAAAGCACTATGAGGTTAAGCCGGGTGACCGAAGTTTCGTAGTCATATTCCACGAAGATGTTTTGCAAAATCACTTTATTGTGTTTAAGGCACTCCTCATAGGGTTTCAGGTCGGTCACAACGGCCGAGATTTTCAAGCGTATGATACGCGATTCGGCACCATGCATCACTTTCAGCTCAATGCGCTCAAACCAGTGTAATATCAACAGCATCAACACAGTAGCGCCAAGTGCAAGCAGATATTGTCCCAAGCCAACGGTCATGCCTATTATGGCTATCATCCAAATGCCGGCGGCGGTGGTCAGACCTCTGACCGAACCCTTCATCTGAATGATTGCGCCGGCACCGAGAAAACCGATACCGGTCACTACCTGGGCTGCAATTCGGCCCGGATCGCCATTTTTCAGCCCCATATATACCTGAGGCACATAAATGGATATGAGCATGGCCAGCGTGGCGCCCATACAGATTAGGGCAAACGTGCGTATGCCGGCCGTCTGCCCTTTCTGTTTACGCTCAAGCCCCACAGCTCCGCCAAGCAACAGGCTCACCAAGAGCCTGAACATGGCCGACGTTGTGGTTACTTCGAGCGAGGATATTTCTTCAAGAAATTTTGTCAACATACGATAATCTATGCCGGTGCTTATTTTACCATCGTGAACTGGCGCGAGGCTATGCGGAAGTTATCGGCAAAGAGCTCAACGGTGTAGACGCCCGGATTGAGCGTGGTATTGACATCGTAGTACATAGTGATGCCGCCGATTTCTTCGTTGGCATATTCAACCGTCTTGCGAGCCGTAGCTGCGAGTGATTGACCTTCAAACGGGAATGTTATGCCTGAGCCACCCAAGAGATCGCCTTCAGGGTTGGTGATACGCAGATAGATGGTTTTTTCGCCCGGCTGAGTGGAGTTGTTT
>CAMWUH010000080.1 GCA_947177325.1 uncultured Bacteroidales bacterium | reverse complement strand
GAATACGGTCGATGAAGTCGATTACATCGGCTCTGACCATCGACACCTCATCGATAATAATTAGCTCGACGCTCCGAATGAGTTTGATTTTAGCTTTGTTGTAAGCCAGGCGTTTACGCAAACGATCAGGCCCTGCAAAGTCAGGGTCATCGGGTAGCAGAGGCTTGAAGGGGAGTTTGAAGAAAGAATGAAGGGTTACTCCACCGACATTAACAGCGGCAATACCCGTAGGCGCCAAAACGACGTGGCGCTTACGGGTATTTTCGGTGATATATTTCAGAAACGTTGACTTGCCGGCTCCGGCACGCCCCGTCATGAAAATGCTGTTGCGAGTGTATTTAATCAGCTTCCAAACATTTTGAAACTCGGGGTTGTCAAGGTCGATATTGGCAGATTTCGAGGATGGAGTTTTTGACATTCAGAGAATTAACTGCTCAAAAATAAACGAGATCAAATTAAATGTAACTACTAAACGAAATCTTATATACTCTCAGCGGTTGTAAATTGGCAAGAATCAGAAGCGATAGCCAAGGGAGAGTACCAATTGATTGCTGTTGTTGGTGAAATCAACGTAGGGGCTATCAACCCATCCCAGGTCATCGCCATAGCAAGTGTAGGGGCGATAGGTTGATTTCTGATGTTTGTTGACGTAGGCGAAGTCAATGCTGAAGCCACCTGTACGATAACCCAGACCGGCAGTGATATAGTTAGTGCCGGTGGTAAAAGCGTAAGAGGGATTGCAGCCTGAAGTGTAAACTTGCACATCGCCGTTATTGACATCTTTTTCTACATTGGAAGTTGTGGTAGAGAAGCCAAGTCGAGCAGAGAATTTGGGGGTGATGCGATATTCCAAGCCAAGGCGAATGGTGTTGGAAGGTTTGAAATAGAGTTTAGCATCTTCGGTGATATCTTCGTAGGCCGGGCCGCCGGGAGAGCTGACGCGAATGTCGCGCATATTAGAGTATTCGTAATCAAGGCTGACGATGGCCGAATTACCAATAACGCCTGCTGCGCCAATCATGAACTTGAAGGGCGTGCGAAGTCGCCAGTCGAAGTAAGCAAGGCTGGTTTGAGCGCTTTGGGCACGGTCAGCTGCCACGGTTGAGTAGCTGTAGTCGACGATAGCATCGTAGTTGGTCGAGAGCTTATAATAAGTAGGCGTGTGGACAGCGACACCAAAACGCAACTCCTGGATCGGGCGAACGATTAAACCGAATTTGTAGTTAAATCCCGTGCCGGAGATATTGGTCCAGTTGTTGAGATTATAATAGGCGTTGCCGTTGACAGTGCCACCGGTTGAATATTCTGACTTTGCTATACGGGCATTTGCCAGTTCCTCATCGTAGTTTGTTTCGGAAGTAAAGTTAAGGTCGGTGATTCCGAAGTCCATACCCCAATAAACAATGTCGGCAAAGTTACCGCCGAAAGCGATGGAGTATTCATCGACATAGCCTCGCTCGCGAACGTCAAACAGGGCATTGCCGGAGGATTTACCCTCGTTGAAAAGGCCGGAGTATTTATTGGAGCCTTCGGTTGTGGGGTTAATCATATAGGAGTTGTAGGCAAGGATGCTTAACCAATCGGCAGCGCTGTCGTAATAGGGATTATATGAAGTTGACTGACCGAGATCGGTAGGAGAATAACCGAATTGAGTGGTATAATTGGCAATGTAGTTGGTAAGCGAGGTGCCGAGGTTATCGAAGCCACCACGATATTGGCGGTCAAACGACATAGCACGACCGTAGCTTACACCCCATTGGAAATAGGGCATGATGTCGCTGCCGGTGTTGACTGCGCCAACATAGCCGAAGTTGTTGCAACTAAAGTGAGTGGAATTCCATTTTTCACCTTCGACGTTAGAGCCGGTCATATTAAGGTCAACTGTAACACCGAGTTCGTGACGACGGAAAAGACCGATACCACCGGGGTTTTGATTGAGTGTTGACAAGTCGCCACCCAGAGCGGTAAAGGCTCCGGCCATTGACATAAAGCGAGCAGTGCCACGCAAATCTGATTGAGACAAGTTGTAGGCATCGACTACACTTTGAGCCGATGCAGCAGCTGAAGCACACGCCAGTGTCAATGCTGCAATTGCAATTTTCTTCATATAATAGTTGTTTCGAATTTTCGATATTTAGAGCCGAGGCTTAAGATTAACGTCGGCCGCCGCCACTGCTGCGACCACCGCCACTTCGGCCACCGCCACTGCTACGGCCGGAGCCCATTGAACTGCTTGATGAGCGACCTCCGGAGTTATAGCTGCTTGAAGAGCTGCGACGAGAGCTGTTTGAAGATGAGGCGCTCGACGAAGGAGTGCTTGAGCCACCACGTCGGCCACCGGTGCTGTAGCTGCCTGAGCCACGACCGGAAGATGCAGAGTTGCCTATCACGGTTGAGGCATTGGGGCGAGTGCCACCTTGACGGTATCCTCCCGCGTTGCCGTAATTATTATTGTTGGAAGGAGATGTGGCAACACTGCTTCCGGCAGAGGGTCGATTACCTCCGACCTGTCCACGATAGCCACCCTGCGAGCCTTGGTTATAAGAGGGAGAAGAGGGGCGCAAGCCTCCGTTATTAACACCAAATCCTTGGTTGCCGGGACGGTGATTGCCACCTCCATTGTTATTACCGGGGCGTTGATTATTACCATCTCCTCGATAGCCACCGGGACGGGTGTTACCGGCAAAATTGCCTACTGACGGACGGTGAGGGCGGAACGAACCTGAAGGAGTGTGGGAGGGTCCGTGAGGAGGACGGGGACCGGGATTCCAAGCGGGTCCCCAACCGGGATACCAGCCGCCCCACGACCAACTCCATGAGGGAGTAAACCAAGGATTATAGTAGGATGGCCCCCACCAGGGATTATAGCTCCAACCCCAACTCCAGGAGAGGGAGGGATAATAGAATCCGGAAGTGTACCAGTTCCAGGTGTCCCAACCGTTCCAATAGTTCCATGCGCTATAAGTAGGGCCATAGAAGGAGTTCCAGCTTGGAGTTGTGTTAACATAAATGTTCACCTCCTGAGGCTGGGTTTGGGTGTAGTACATATCGATAAAGTCGTCATCGCCTGTGGAAACAACGACATCGGGATTGTAGTAGCGCTCAATTTGGCGGGTGTTGGCAAAATCTTCGCGAGCAGCCGTGGTTGCTGACGATGAGCCGGAATTGGATGAAGAAGTACGACGATTGTATTCATCAACGTCGCGAGTGCTGCCCGAGTTGACAACATAAGTGTCACTGCCGGAATAATTCACGGCTTGAACCGGATAGGCCATACCTTCGTTGGTAACGATATATTCGTTGCCGTCTTTACCGGTTACGATAGTGCCACGTTTGTCAGCCTTACTGTTTTTTTTCGTTGACACCTTGGTCTCTTTTCGAGACTTGGAGGGGTTATAGTATATGTCGTCGTCATCGTAAGTCGATGCCAAAGCAACCTGCCCGGCGAGGGAGGTTATCAAAGCCGCTAAAAGGAATTTGTTAAATTTCATAGCAAAACAATTTTAGAGCCGTTAAACTTCAATTGCATAATTCAGAGGAAAGAGGATGGAGGAATTTGGAAATTTATATGCAAATTTAGGAAATAAAATCAGCTAAAAATCTCAAAATATCCCCTCGCTTTTCTATTTGACTCCGTCGGAGCCGAAAAGTTTACTAATACTTTTCAAAAATAACGTTTTTTTTGGAAATATGCAACACTAAAAGCCGTTTACAATCAAAACATTTCAAAAAAAGTTTTTGTTTTTGTGGAACTGCAACAAAATTTATTACAATTTAATCGCTAACTTTGCACCAATCTAACAGCAAATCCTGTCAAAAAACGGAAATATGATTGACCCGAAACCTGACGTAAACCGCTATTTGCTTTTAGCCGAGGTGCTTTTCACTCAGCTATTCCTTTGCTATGCGTTGCCTGCACTCGGGTTTATCTTCGGTATTCCAATGACTTATTATCTGGCGGCAGCTATTGTAGCCGGATTGATATTGCCGACACTTCAGACTCGTAATCAATCGACTATATGGTTTGTGGCGCTTGGCAGCCCGGCTATTTGGGCGGTTACAGAATTGGCAGGGGGAGTTTTGATGGATATGTCGTTTGACGGCAACACATATCATCAGGAAATCATAACATTGATATGCAAAGGATGGGTGCCCGGTCAGCCATGGGACGGATTGGAATTGACAACATGGACCCCATATTACGCAAAAGCATTTGAGATAGCTGAAGCTACGGTTGTCTACAGTGTAGGACATATAGAGGCGGGCAAGTGCCTGAATTATATTTTAGGCTTGTCGACAGCGCTTTTTGTATATAGCTTTCTTGAGGAACGATTTGCCAAAATCTCGGTTAAGCGCCGAATACTGATTACGCTGATAACGGTTGGCAATCCGGTGTTTCTGACTCAAATGTTTACATTTTACACCGATTTCGTAAAATATCTGCTGACAGTTATTTCAATCGTAACTATCATAAGAATTGCGACATCAAAGCAAGCACGAGTCAGCATCGCTATGCTCTGCATGGTAATAGCGTTGGCCGCCGGCGCAAAATTCAATATTTTCTTCGAGCAGGGGGTTGTGATTCTTGCAGCGTGGATTTGGCTAATGGCTACGAAGCGGAGCAGAAAAGCGTGGCAGATAGCTGCAATTGGAGTTTCGGCAGCGATAGCAGGCACACTGATATTAGGGTATCACCCTTATGTTACAAACTACCTGAATGTAGGTAACCCGCTATATCCGCTTGTAGGTGAAGGGAGCATTGACATAATGACAACAAACACTCCCCACGAGTATCTGCTTCACGACCGCTTTACCAACTTTTTCAGGTCGCTGCTGTCAGTGTCGCTTATCACCTACGACCAACGCGAGGGAGGCTTCGGGCCGCTGATGCTGCCGATGCTTTTGATTTCGCTTATTTTAGTGTGGCGCACCCGCAAAAAAGCCGCATCGGTTATCGTATATATCAGCTGCTGGGTGATAGCGAGTTGCTTCATTTTTGAGCAATCGTGGTGGGCCCGCTATAATAGCCAACTATGGCTGATTTTGCCGCTTGGGTTGATAAGCGTCTATTTATCACCACAATATAATAAGCTTAACAAGCTACTGAGTAAAGCTCTGATAATTTTCGCCCTGCTAACGGGGTGTGTTGCGGTGGCTATACAAGGAGGGAGCACGCTGCGCCACACCCTTTATCGACGCGCTATTGAAAAGTCGCTAAGCGGCTCTACCATTGAGGCCAATTTTTTGAATGAAGTTTTTTGCCGACACATGAGTGAAGCGGGCATTGAGGTTGTCAAACTCTCGGCTGACAATGCGAAACAGGCTCTACCCTATTACACTTACTATATAGATGACCCGGATGATGATCATTTCCCGAAAATCTATTTAGAAGCGGATAAATATGCCAAAGTAAAAGAAAACGTTGAATCGATAAAATTTTTTGATTACGCTGACTTTTTTGAACAGAAATAGAATAACTCAAGCCGAATAATGGGTAAACTCACCAACATAATAAAGCTATTGCGTCCGGCACAATGGATTAAGAACCTGTTTCTTTTTCTGCCGATTTTTCTCCACGGGTCAATAACGGAGTTGACTCCACTGTGGCATTGCGCTATAGCCTTCGTTATGTTTTGCCTGACGGCGAGTGCGGTTTATTGCATAAATGATGCTGTCGATGCTCCTTACGATGCGCAACATCCGGAGAAAAGGAATCGGCCGGTGGCGAGCGGAAAGATAACTCGAATGGAAGCGTTGGCTATTGCCTTGATTTTGATGGGGGCGGTTGTAGCAGGCACATTAGCGAGCGGAGTGGAATCGCTGAGATTGACTATTGTGCCGCTGGCCACCTATTTCGTTTTAAATCTGTGCTATTCATTTTTATTGAAGCGCATTCCGGTGGTTGACGTGGTGGTGATTTCGGGATGCTTTCTGATAAGGTTATGGACAGGAAGTGTTGCGACAGACATTCCGTTAACGGAGTGGACCATTGCACTGGTGTTTCTGCTGACGCTGCTGCTCGCCACAGGCAAGCGTCGCCATGAAGCTGCCATTTATGAAGCCAAAGGAGTCGCGAGCAGGAGCAACATACGTCATTACAATCTGAAATTCCTTGACTCGATGCTCACAGCTATCGGCATTATAATTATCGTGGTTTATTTGCTGTGGACTTTTACGCCATACGTCAAGTCACGGTTTGCGACGGATTATGTGCCCGCGACAACAGTGTTCGTAGCCGTCGGAGTTATCAGATACCTTTATCTTTTGCTTAGGAAACAGAGCGGTGGCAACCCTACTTCGATTATTCTCCACGACCGTTACTTGCAGGTGGCTATATTATGCTGGGTTGGTTGCTTCGTAAAATTCCTTTATTTCTAAGACCCGGTTCCCCCAATATTTGTTAATGCTGAAGAACCGGGTCTAAGATTTCAAGCGCAGATTGACGCTTGAGATACTGATGATTTTTTTGTAACTTTGTGTTTAGAAAAAAAATAACACAATGATTTACCCTGATACATTATCATCAAGATTAGGCTTCGCGACATTAACAAAAATGGTAAACGATGCCTGCGCGTCGCAACCCGGCCGAAAAGCCGCCTCAGAGCACCTTACCTTTTCGGCTGATGCCGGGATTGTTGTGACCCGACTCCGACAAGTCGAGCAGATGCAACGGCTCATTGCAGAGGGCGACCCTTTTCAATTAGGTTCGCTTCATGACCTCACCGCCGCCTTAGCGTCAATCAGAGTAGAGGGCACGGCGTTGCAAGTAGATGATCTAGCTCATTTAAATTCTACGCTTGAGTCATTAGCTTCAATCACTGATTATTTTAAGACAGCCGACGATGACTCGACCTCCTATCACCTCTTGCGCGAAATAGCCGAACCGATTGAAACATTCCCTTCAATAAGATCAACTATCAACCGCGTAATCGACCGTTATGGGATGGTAAAAGACTCGGCGTCGGCCGAACTGGCCGAAATTCGCCGCTCGCTTGCATCAACGGCCGCTTCACTCAACTCAGTGATACGCCGAGTAATGTCGCGCGCAGTAGAGGGGGGATATCTTGACGCTGATTCAGCTCCGGTTATGCGCTCGGGCCGACTTGTGCTTCCGGTGTCGCCTATGAACAAGCGAAAAATTCCGGGTATTGTGCATGATGAGTCGGCATCGGGCAAAACATTCTTCATTGAACCCGCCGAACTCGTTGAAGCAAACAACCGTATCCGCGAGCTACAACTTGAAGAGAAGCGGGAAATCAATCGCATATTGCGTCAAATCACTGACGAAATCCGCCCCCACTCAGGCGAAATCAATCAATCTGTAATGCAAGCCGGATTACTCGACTTTATCAGAGCAAAGGCATCGGTAGCCAACGCTACCGGCGGACAGATGCCTCACATCAGCGACAAGCCTGAGCTGGAATGGTATCACGCCATTAACCCGGTGCTTCAACTTACGCTGCGCGCTCATGGCAAGGAGGCGGTCGCTCTAAACATTACTCTAAGCTCCAAGCAGCGTTTGCTGATTATTTCAGGGCCTAATGCCGGCGGAAAATCAGTATGTCTGAAAACCGTAGGCTTGATTCAATATATGCTGCAATCAGGCTTGCTGCCGCCACTCTACGAAAACTCCCACGTCGGGATTTTTGAGAATATTTTTATAGATATAGGTGACGACCAATCGATTGAAGATGACCTATCGACCTACTCCTCTCACCTGCGCAACATGAACTTCTTCCTGCGCCATGCTTCCACCTCTACCCTGCTTCTGATTGATGAGTTCGGCACCGGCACCGAGCCGCAAATCGGCGGTGCCATAGCCCAGGCCATACTAAAGCAGCTCAATCAAAACGGCGCGTGGGGGGTTATCACCACCCACTATCAGAATTTGAAAACATTTGCCGATGAAACGCCGGGACTGGTCAATGGCTCTATGCTCTACGACCGCCAGCTGATGCAGCCGATGTTTCAACTCTCAGTGGGAAATGCCGGTTCGTCGTTTGCGCTGGAAATCGCGCGCAAAACCGGGTTGCCCGACTCTATTATCGACGATGCCAAGGAAATTGTGGGGAGCGACTATGTCAACACCGACAAGTTTTTGCTCGACATTGCCCGCGACCGTCGTTATTGGGAAAACAAGCGCCGCGATATCCGTCAAAAGGAGAAACGCCTTGAGGAGCTGCTTGAAAAATATGAATCAGATGCGGATTCATTGCGCCCTCAGCGCCGTCAAATCAAAGCGACGGCCAAAGAGCAGGCTGAAAAA